>JAJCXL010000317.1 GCA_029263435.1 Acidobacteriota bacterium
GTTTTGCGTCGACGGCTTCCGCGCGCCAGGCGAGCTTGCTGGGCGTGCCGGTAGCACAGTCAACGCCGGCGCTTGGTCCCGCTTCCGCGACGCTGTCGGAAACGATGCCGCAAGCACCGACAGCGGAACCTGAGCCTGAGCCCGAACCGGCTCCGGCGTCTGCCCCGGAGCCCGGTGCGATGACGCCGGCCGAGCCTCAGGGCCCGGTGCCGGCAGCGGTCGAGCCCGGCCCGAGCCGCGAGAGCGTGCGCATCGAGTCGCTCGAGGCAGAGCTCGAGCGAATGCGCTCGCGCGTCTCCGAGCTCCAAGCGACGTTAGACGATCCTCAGAAGTACCAGCAGTACCAGATGGCGCAAGCGACGCAGGCTTTCGAGAATGCGCCCGTCCACGAGCTCGCGCTGGACGATGTACCGTTCAAGGGCCCGGAGACCGCACCCGTCAAGGTGGTGGAGTACTCCGACTTCCTCTGTCCGTACTGCCGCAATCTCGCCGGCGCGCTGTCGAGCTACTTGCCTGAGTCGAACGGTAACGTCGCGATCTTCTACAAGAACTACCCGCTCGACCAGGCCTGTAACCCGGCGCTGTCACGCACGATCCACGATGGCGCGTGTGAGCTCGCTCTGGGCGCGGTCTGTGCCCATGAGCAAGACAAGTTCTGGCCCTATCACGATCGCGTCTTCGCCCAACCGCCGCCGAACGCCACGAATGAAGACGTTGTGCGGATTGCGCTTGCGGCCGGGCTCGATGGCGAACAGATGCGCTCCTGTCTCGATTCGGGTGCTGCCGCGGCGAAGTTGAAAGCCCAGATCGACGAAGCGCAATCGCTCGAGGTCTCCTCGACGCCCACCGTCTACATTAACGGTAAGAAGCTCGAGCAAATCAGCAGCTTTCTACAGGCGATCGAATCTGAGCTGAAGTAGCACCCTTTAGAGCTTACGCGGTCCGTTTTCCGGAGAAGTACTCCCGCGTGAGCTTCGCCACGACGTTGCCTAGAAAGATGAGAGCGACGAGGTTCGGAAACGCCATGAAACCGTTCAGCAATGTTCCGATGGCCCATACGAGCGGCACCGGAATCACGGCGCCCACCAGGATGAGTACCGTATAGAGCGCGCGATAAGGCTTGATGCCTTTGAGGCCGAACATGTACTCGAAGCACTTCTCTCCGTAGTAGCACCAGCCGATGAGGGTAGAGAAACCGAATAAGAAGGAGCACAACGCGACGATGAGGCCGGCGCCGGGGATCTGGCTCTGGAGAGCTGCTGCGGTCAAATCGCCGCTCGATTGCTGATACTCCGCGGCGGTCCACATACCCGACGACAAGATGATGAACGCGGTCATCGTGCAGACGACGATTGTATCCACGAACACTTCGAACACACCCACCAGCCCTTGCTCGGCCGGGTGGTTGACCTTGGCGATGCCGTGGGCGATCGGAGCGCTGCCGAGCCCGGCTTCGTTCGACAGGACCCCGCGGCTGACGCCGGCGGCGATGGCTTGGCTGACTCCTGCGCCGATGAACCCGCCCGCAGCTGCCGACGGGGTGAACGCGTTTCCGATGATGAGCGCGAGAATCGATGGGATCTCGGCGAAGTTCATCGCGACATAGATGATAGCCATGCCGAGATAGACGACGATCATGCTCGGGACGAGCTTCTCCGACACCATCGCGATCCGCTTGATGCCGCCTAGAAGCACCAGACCGCAGGCGATCGTGATGATGAGCCCCGGGACGACCGGGCTCACATCGACGTTGAAGCTCTGCTTCGCCGCCCCGACGAAAGTGGTCGCGATCGTGTTCGACTGAGCCATGTTTCCGGTGCCCAGAAGGGCCGTGGCCGCGCCGAAGATGCAGAACATATAGGCGAGCGGCTTTGCATAGCTCTTTCCGACGAGGCCGTTCGTGATGTAGTACATCGGGCCGCTAGCGAGCTCTCCCGTCTCGGTCTTGACCCGGTAGTGAACGCCCAGTACCGCCTCGGAATACTTCGTCGCCATCCCCACCGCTGCCGTGACCCACATCCAGAAGATTGCTCCCGGACCACCGACCAAGATCGCGGTCGCCACGCCTCCGATATTGCCGTTGCCGACCGTCGACGCGAGCGCGGTAGAAAGCGCTTGAAACGAAGTGATCGTCCCTTCGCCTTGGGTTTCGCTCTTTTTTTCGAACATTCCGCCCAAGGCGTGCTTGACGGCAGTTCCGAAGCGAAAGATCTGGACGAAGCCGGTCTGGTATGTCAGATACGCGCCGGCGGCGACGAGCAAGGCCGGAAGCGCATAAGGCGCGTAGAGCCAATTCGAGAGTTGATTCAAGAAATTCGTCAAAGCTTCCATTTTGGGTTCCTAGGAGGAGCTATCCACCGACGATGTCGGATCAGAGAAACGAGCTTACGATGATGATGAGAATGGCAACGGGCGAAACGTAACGGATGAGAAAACCCCACAAGCCGGTGAACGGGAAAGTCGCGGACTCGGCTTCGATCTCTTCTCTCGCGGGTCCCAGGCCGAGGCGATAGGCCACGAATAGAGAGATCAAGAGCCCTCCGATGGGAAGCGCGTAGTTGTTCCACACGATGCCCATGAAGCTCATGAAGTCTCCGCCCATGGCCGCCGGCAGGCTTCGCAACGCATCCACGGCACCGTTTGCGAGGGCGGAAGGGATCGACAGCAGGAACGTAGCGAGCGCCAAGACGATGACGGCCTTCTTGCGGTCCCAACCGTACTCGTCGATACAGTGAGAGACCGGAACTTCGAGAAGCGAGATCGTCGAAGTGAGCGCTGCCATCGCCAGGAGCACGAAAAACGCCCCTCCGAAAAGAGCGCCGCCAGGAAGGGTCGCGAACAGCTGCGGGAGAACCATAAAGATGAGTCCCGGGCCGCCCGCGCTCGGATCGAAGTCGGGGATCGAGAACCCGGTTGGAAAAATGATGAATCCGGCGAGTAGTGCCATCGCGGTGTCGAGAAGGATGACCCAAATCGCCGACGTGCCGAGATTGTCCTTTCGGCCCATGTAGCTTCCGTAAGTGATGAGAGCTCCCATCCCCAGGCTCAACGAGAAAAACGCCTGCCCCAGCGCTG
>JAJCXL010000318.1 GCA_029263435.1 Acidobacteriota bacterium
TTCGTCCGAGAGCCACACGTGAGGACTGAGCCGCACCTCTGCGGAGGCGAGCTCCGCATCCAGGGTGTCCTTGCACGCGCTCACCAGATCGCCGAGTCCGGCTACCGGAAGGTCACAAAACCGCGCGGAGAGCAGCTCTTGGTCCGAGAGTCGCTCCAAACCTTTCATTGACGAGATGAGTCATTCTAACGCACCTCTGCTACCATCTCCGTCTCGTGGAAGCCCGTGATTACCTGTCCCGAATCCAGGCCGGCGAGCCCCGACCTCCTAGCTACGATTCACTCTCCGAAATGCACGCCCAACACTTACGCACAGTGCCCTTCGAGAATTTGGATATCCATCTCGGCGTGGTCATCGCTCTCGATCTCGAGGCTATCCTACACAAGGTAGTGACCCGACTCCGCGGAGGCTTTTGCTACGAGCTGAATGGCGCGTTCGCCTGGCTCTTGGCCGAGCTTGGTTACCAGACCCGACTCCTGAGCGCCCAAGTCGCGCGACCGGGTGGTGGATGGGGGCATCCGTTCGACCACATGCTCATCCGCGTCGACCTCGACGACCGCGTATTCGTCGCCGACGTCGGCTTCGGCGAATCTTTCCTGCGTCCGCTCGAGCTCCGGGCGTCCAGAGCCGACGGATTTCATCTCCGTCGGCACGGAGACTCGTGGGTCTTGTTCGACGACAAGACTCCCAAATATCGATTCGAGAACACTTCCCACGGCCTCGCTGACTTCGCTTCAGGGTGTGCGTTCCATCAGAGCTCGCCGGATTCGACTTTCACCCAGAACCTCATAACGACGATCGCGCGCCCTGAAGGAGGTCGTGTCACGTTGACGTCGGACAAGCTGATCGTTCACCAAGGGGACACGCGCACAGAGACCGTCGTTGACGGTGTCGACGCTTGGCGCGAGCTTCTGGCTGAGCATTTCGGGATCGTCCTGGAACACGACCCGATCCGCATCTTTTCTCGTACTTGAAAAAGGTATGCTTTCTCGAGGAGCACGCATGACGTCTAACACTGAACGACGAGTTTTCTTGACGCGTCTGGCCCTCGCCGGGATAGCGCTTCCTTTTGCCATGGAGGCCGATGCGGAGGCTCGCCAAGAGCTCACCCCATTGGCACCCCAGCCCGGAGCTACCGACGCCGAGGTCTTCGAACGAGCGCGACGCCACTTTCTGATTCCCCCCGGCGTGGCCTACTGCAATACCGGCACATTGGGGGCCTCACCGCGTGAAGTGGTGGATGCGCTCGTCCAAGGGATCGAGAGCCTCGAAGCGGAGCTCGCGGATTGGCCCTACTTCCAGGCGGACGGGGAGCCGTTGACCGGATATCAGAAGCTCACCAAGCTTCGCGCCCAAATGGGTGCTTTGATGAATGGCTCGGTGGACGAGATCGCCCTCGTCCAGAACGCGACGATGGGAATGGGTTTTCTCGCCAACGGCCTCGACCTCGACGCGGGCGATGAGGTGCTGAGCACCGACCAAGAGCACGGCGGAGGGATCGGCCCGTTCCGACTGAAAGCCAAACGCTACGGCGTCGTGGTAAAGGAGTTGCCACTGCTCGATGCCGTTCGAAAAGGGCCGAAAGCGGTGGTGCAGCTCTTTGCCGATGCGATGACTCGGCGCACCCGGGTCATTATGTTCAGCCAGATCACATCCGGCCTCGGCATTCATCTGCCGACGGCCGAGCTGTGCGCCCTCGCTAGGGAGCACGGGGCTCTTTCGATCGTTGACGGTGCTCAAGCGATCGGTCAGGTCCGCGTGGACGTCAAGCGCCTCGACTGCGACGCCTATGTCGGCAGTCCTCACAAGTGGCTCATGGCACCGAAAGGCACCGGCGCGCTCTATATCAAACGAGACGTGCAGGACCGGGTGTGGCCGACCCTCGCAAGCTACGCTTGGGATGACGAGGACGCCGGAGCCTTTCGCTTCATGCAATACGGGACGGGGAGCCTACCCGTCGCCCACGGCTTGCGTGCCGCGCTCGACTTCATCGACGCGATCGGGATGGAGCGGATCGAGCGGTGGGACCTGATGCTCGCGAACCGGCTTCGTGACGGCCTCGCGGCGATCCCACGCGTCCGGATGTCGTCGCCGGGCGACCGTCTCTTCGCTTCCGCGATCACGACATTCGCCGTCGAGGGCGTTTCCGCCCGACAACTTCAGAAAGACCTCTGGGCTCGCAAGGTTCGGGTGCGTGCACAGAATGACGAACGCGGCGTGCGTCTCTCCGCTCATCTCTACGTGAGTCCTGCCGACATCGATACCGTCCTAGACGTGGTACGTGCCTATCGAGGGTGAGCCGGCAGACGACTTCGGTCGGTGACGACGGCTCGACGCGCATTTGCGCTCGAGCGAGGCAGAACTTACTATCGGCGCGCGAATCCATGCAGCGCCTTGTCCTGACTCTCTCGCTTCTGATGGCGGCCACGAGCGCGTTCGCGCAGAATTCGCTCGTCGTGGAAGCGCCCGATCTGGCGCTTACCGGCATTCCCTTCGAGCTCACCGTCCGGGTCGTCGACGCCGACGGGCGAGCACTCCCGTCGCCCGAAGCCGCGCCGAGGATCTCCGGTCTCTCTCGAGGTCGGTTCGACGGCCTCACGATTTCGGACGCTGTCTTGTCGGAGGGCGGTAACCATCGATTGGACGTTCGTCTCGGGGACTTGTCGGCCACCAAGGAAGTCCGCGTGATCCCCGGGGTCTTGAGTATTCTGCCGCCCCTTCTTGCGATCGGCCTCGCACTCGTCTTTCGGCAAGTCATCGTTTCTCTCTTCGCCGGCATCTGGCTCGCCGCGACGTTCATCTACGATTACAACATCGTTACCGGTTTTTTTACGACCTTGACCCGGTTCGTCATCGACGCCGTTACGACGAAGAGCCAAGCTCAGATCGTGGTCTTTAGCTTCTTGTTCGGCGGCATGGTCGGCGTCATCACGAGAAACGGCGGCGCACGCGGTATCGCGGAGCTCATCACTCGCTACGCGAAAGACGCCAGGGGTGCGCAAGTCTCGACCATGGTCATGGCCATCGTCATCTTCTTCGACGATTACGCGAACGTGCTCGTGCGCGGCAACCTCATGCGTCCGATCACCGACAAGCTTCGCGTCTCACGGGAAAAGCTCGCCTTTCTCGTCGACACCGGGGCGGCCTCCGTCGCGAGCACCGTGCTCGTCTCGACCTGGATCGGCTATGAAGTCGGTCTCATCGACCAGGGTCTCGCGATTATCGGATCGAGCGAAGACGCCTACACGATGTTCATCCGGACGATCCCTTATCGCTTCTACCCGCTCTTGGCTCTCGTGTTTGCTTTCGCCATCGGCTTTTCCGACCGAGACTTCGGACCCATGCTCAAGGCCGAGCGCCGCGCCCGCTTCGAGGGCAAGGTCATGAGGGACGGCGCAGAGCCTGCCACCGAGACCCTCGATGATGACACCGACGTCGACCAGCCCGGCAGCTGGGTCAACGGTCTCGCTCCGATCCTCACGATCCTCGTCGTGGGGCTCGCCGGGATTTACATGACGGGTCGCGACGCGCTCGCGCCCGGGACTCCCGCCACGCTCAGCAATATCGTCAGCGGTTCGGACTCCTACGAGGCGCTCTTGTGGGCATCGCTCTCGGGATGTCTCGTGGCCATCGTGCTCGCCGTGGCAAGACGAGTGCTCAGCGTGACGGAGGCGTTCGGTGCGTGGATTGCAGGCTTGAAGTCGATGATGATGGCCATCGTCATCCTTGTCTTGTCGTGGTCGATCGGCGCCGCCACCACTGAGCTCCACGCCGCCGACTACCTGGTGCAGATCCTCGAGGGCGCGCTGAACCCGGCCTGGCTTCCCGCGATGACTTTCGTGATCGCGGCAGCGATGGCATTTTCCACCGGCTCCAGCTGGGCGACGATGGCCATCATGATGCCTCTCGTCATCCCGCTATCGAGTGCGCTCTCCATCAGCGCGGGACTCGGAGCCGATAGAGTCGACACGATTCTCGTCGGCGTCATCAGCTCGGTCCTTGCGGGGTCTGTCTTCGGGGACCACTGCTCTCCCATCTCCGACACCACGATTCTGAGCTCCATGGCTTCCGCGACCGATCACATCGATCACGTGCGGACCCAGCTTCCCTATGCTCTCCTCGTCGCCGTGGTCGGTATCCTGGTAGGCGATATTCCGACGGCATACGGGTTCTCCCCGTGGCTTTCTCTTCTGATCGGAAGCGTCATTCTCATTGCGGTGCTTTTTGTTTACGGAAAACCGGTGGGCGCGCCGAAAGGAGAACCCGCATGAAGATGACTCGACTCGGATCGACCGGGCTCGAAGTGTCCGAGCTTTGCCTTGGTTGCATGACTTACGGGGATCCCGAATGGCGTCCGTGGATTCTCGGCGAGGACGAGGCTCGCAAGCACTTCAAGCGCGC
>JAJCXL010000319.1 GCA_029263435.1 Acidobacteriota bacterium
CGAGACGTTGTGGTTTCGTCTGGCGGGGCTCTCGTTCGGCAACAGCTTGTGGGCGTCGAGCCTCGTGCTTGCGGCATTCATGGGCGGGCTCGGACTCGGGAACTTGTGGGCCGCTCGAAACGCGTGGCGGCTGAAGCGTCCACTGACCGCCTATGCGGTGGTCGAGGTAGTCATCGCGGTTTTCGGGTTGAGTCTTGTCTTGTTGCTACCCGGAATCACGCCCGCGCTCGCCGCCGCGATGCGTCCCTTTCTCGACACGCCGTGGATGTTGCAAACCCTGCGGCTCGTTCTCGCATTCGTTCTTCTCCTCGTCCCGGCGACGGCGATGGGAGTGACGCTGCCGCTCCTGGTCAAGACACTATCGGCCCAGGATGAGAACTTCGGACGGGTGCTCGGAAGGCTGTATGGGTTCAACACGCTCGGCGCGGTCGTCGGCGCCCTCGTCGGCGAGCTGTGGCTCATCGATGCCTTGGGGCTGAGAGGCACGGGGATGGTCGCGGCCTCTCTCAATGTGTGCGCCGCCATCGTTAGCGTGTTCGCGGCACGGACCTTTCGGCCCATCGAGTCCGACAACGGTTCGAAGCCCGAACGCGGCGCGATGCCTGCCGGGGCGAGGCGGTGGCTGGCCGCGGCCCTTTGTTCGGGAGCACTGTTACTTGGCCTGGAGGTCGTTTGGTTCCGTTTCCTCCAACTTTTCGTCGCCGGAAGCACTCTGATCTTCGCGGTCATGCTGGCCGTCGTTCTTCTCGGGATCGCTTGCGGGGGCCTCGTGGCCTCCGTCTGGCTCGGCGCGCGCCCGACGCACTACCGTTTCGCGGCCTTCGTCGCTTTGACCGCAGCGGCGGTCACCGCATTTACCTACATTCTTTTCGACGACGGCTTTGGCTGGTACGGCGCTTTTCCGATCAAGCCCGTGCCCGAGCCGTGGCCTGTGTTCGGGATGACCGCGCTTCTATGCGGTCCCGCCAGTCTCCTCTCGGGCATCTTGTTCACGTTTCTCGGCAGGGCGCTCGGCACCGAGCTCGAGGACGAGACCCGGGCGACGGCCTATCTCACTCTCGCCAACACCTTGGGCGCGATGGCCGGCTCGCTCGTCTCCGGCTTCGTTCTCATCCCCGCCCTCGGCGTGGAGAAAACCGTTTTCGCGCTCGGCGCCGGATATTTCGTCGTCGCGTGGCTGTCGCGCGCGGAGCCTCTGCCCGACGAGGACCGTCGTGAGAGTGCGTTCCTCTTCGCGGGCGTTGTCGGCCTCGTGCTCCTGCTCTATGTTTTCTTTCCCTTCGGCTTGATGCGCAATCACTACATCCCGATGACGACGCTTCCGCACATGCAAGACGGCTCCGAGCTCGTCGCGGTGCGCGAAGGACGGACCGAGACTGCGATCTATCTCAGAGGGGACCTGTTCGGTGAGCCGAGGCAGTTCCGACTGATCACGAACGGCTATGCGATGTCGGCGAGCACGCTTCGTTCCGAGCGCTATATGAGCCTGTTCGCGCATTGGCCCGCGGCCATGCATCCTTCACCGAAGTCCGCGCTCTTGATCAGCTACGGGGTCGGGATTACCGCGAAAGCGCTCACCGAGATCGAGTCACTACGAACGATCGATGTCGTCGACATCTCGGCCGACCTCCTCGCGCTCAACCGTGAGATCGGCATGTACGATGTGCATCCGCTGGACGATCCTCGCGTCCGCGTCCACATCGAGGACGGGCGTTTCTTCTTGCAGACGACACCCAGAACCTACGACATCATCACTGCGGAGCCGCCGCCGCCCAAGAATGCCGGTATCGTCAACCTCTACACCAAAGAGTATTTCCAGCTCCTACTAGACCGGTTGTCACCAGGAGGCTACGCGACCTACTGGCTCCCGGTCTATCAGATGGCCCTCGACGAGTCGAAAGCGATCACTAAAGCGTTTTGCACGGCGTTTCCGGACTGCACCCTTTGGACCGGGGCGGGCACCGAGTGGATGCTCGTCGGAAGCCGGCAAGCGCGCCCGCAGCACGACGACACGCTCGCAAGAGTTTGGCAGAGCGGAGAGGTCCGAGAGCGATTGAGTCGAGTAGGGATTGAAGGGCCGGGGCACCTCGGAGCGCTGTTCTTGGGCGATGCTACTTTTCTTGCGGCGTGGGCCGAGGACGTGGGTCCTCTCGAAGACAACTACCCGGCCCGCATCTCTTCTCGATGGCAGTACCGCGCGAAAGACTACGACCCGGCCATGGCGGAGTACCTGCGGGTGATGGAGCCCGAGGCTGCGGCCGCCCGTTTCGGGGCCAGCGAATGGGTGCGTCGTAACTGGCCGGAGCGGGCCCGCCTCGAGGTCCAGCACGACTTTCCGGTGCAGGCGCTTCTGACCCGGCACTTCGAAGGTGAGAGCGCGACAGTGTCGGAGCTCGACCAAGTCTTGACCCAGACCGAGCTTCGAGCGCTCGTGTTGATCCTCCTTGACGCTGACGATCGCGACGTGCGGCTCGCAGAGCGCGGGTTGCGCGCCGGGGTGGACTCTCCGGTCGCTCACTACTTCGTCGCCGCGAGCGCGCTGTCGGACCGGCGTTACCTCGATGCGGTGACGGCCATCGACGCCGCCATCGCTTTGGACCCGAACGCGATCGAGCTCGAGCAATATCGCATCCTCGCGTTGACGCGCGCGGGGGAGAGCCCCGCCGCTGCGGCCGCGGTGAATGCACTGCGCTCGAAAACCGGCGGTGCCGGCGGGCTCCCTGGATTCTGGGAATGGCTCGAGGCGAGATAGCTCTCAATAGCGAAACCGATCGAGGTTAAGAATCGACGACCGCCGAGACTTGCGGCGCCCAGGCCTGACCGATATAGTCTTCGTTGTAGACTATATAAAATGGCGACACAAAAAAACTTGGGTGAGTTCGAGCAGCTGGTTCTGCTCGCGATCTTGAGGCTGGGTCCGGCCAGCTACGGAATTCCGATCCGGGAGGAGATAGAGCTTCGCACCGGGAGGCGCGCGTCACGCGCGGCGATCTACACGACACTGAGACGCCTCGAGGAGGCGGGGATGGTGACCTCTCGCCTCGCGGACCCAACGCCGGAGCGAGGCGGTCGCGCGAAGCGCTATTTCCGGGTCAATGACGTCGCGCTCGAGGAGCTCCGGTCCTATCGTGGCGCCATGTTCAGTATGTGGGACGGTCTAGAGCAGTTTTTGGATCGGTCATGAGACGCTCCCACTCTCATCCGCCGCGGATCGCGCAGGCCCTGCTCAGTTGGTGTTTGCCGCGAAGCGCGCGAGACGAGATTCTCGGAGACCTCGCCGAGGAATGGCGCGGGCGTCGCGAGCGTTCACGAGCGGCGTCCTTCTGGTATTGCCAGCAGGCGGCGACGCTCGCGATGGTCTTCTTGTTCGAGCGGGCAAAGCAGCGCCAATCGCGCCCTGGACGCTTTCGGCGCGCGAGCCGGTGCGATCTCTGGCGTTCGAACTTGACGTTCGGAGCTCGAATGCTGGTTCGGCAGCCCGCGTGGACGCTGATGTCGGTGCTGACTCTCGGCACGGGCATCGGTCTGGCGGCCACGGCATTCAGCATCGTCTACGGCTCCCTCTATCGTGGATTACCGGTCGAAGATTCTCATGCCCTGGTTCATTTCGAGCGGCACAACGTCTCACAAGGGAGAGAGCTCCCGGTTACCCCACACGACTTCGAAGAATGGCGCGAACACCAGAGATCGTTCGAGGACCTCGCCGCCTATGTCGAAGCAGTGTTGACGCTCACGGGTGACGACGGTCTGCCGGAACGTACGGACGGGCTCCGCATCAGTGCCAACGCCTTCGACATTCTTCGCACGCGCGCTGCACTCGGTCGCGTCTTCACCGCTGACGAGGATCGAACTGGGCAGCCGCCGGTGGTCCTACTAGGGCACCACGTGTGGCAAAACCGGTATGGCGCTGACCCCGCGATCGTCGGTCGTGAGCTGAGAATCAACGGTGTGCCGACTACCGTCGTGGGCGTCATGCCCCCCGGCTTTGCGTTTCCGATTGCCGAACAATATTGGCTCCCTTTACGTCTTGACGTGTCACTGTCGATTCGAGGAACGGGTAGGCTGGATGTTTTCGGTCGCTTGCGCCCTGGAGTGAATCTTTCACAAGCGCGAGCCGAGCTCAAGGCCATCGGAAAGGGACTCGAAGCCGCGTTTCCGGCGTCGAACGCAGGCATCGCCCCGATATTGACACCATTCACCGAAGAGTATGTTGGCGACGAGTTTCCACGACTCGTCATCGCGATGCTCGTCGGCGCTGGGTTAGTGCTTCTCATCGCTTGTGCCAATGTTTCGAGTCTGGTCTCGGCACGCGCCAGCCGCCGCGCGGGTGAGCTCGCCATCCGCGGCGCTCTTGGAGCGAGCCGGTCCCAGCTGGGTTCCCAGCTTCTCGCCGAGACGTTTCTTCTGTCAGCTCTTGGCGGGGCGGTAGGTATCGTTGTCGCGCTCGTCGGTTTGGCTTGGTTCAACGACGCCTGGTCGCGTCTCGGCGATTTGGGTCTTCCTCACGGTCCCGACGGTTTGTTCTGGTGGCGTTTCGAGCTCGACGCAGTCCCGCTTGCTTTCGTCTTGCTCGTCACGCTTGGATCGGCCTTTCTCACCGGACTTCTTCCGGCGCTGTATGCCAGCCGGAAAGACGTCAATGAGGTACTCCAGGACGAATCGCGTGGCAGCGTTAGCCGGCGCGCTCACCGCTTCGGTCAGGTGATAGTGATCAGCGAGGTCGCGGTAACGACAGGACTTCTGATCGCCGCGGGACTGACCATTCAAAGTCTCGTCAATCTGACACGAGCGGATTACGGATTCACGATCGATGGCGTGATGACGGCTCGTATCGGCCTTCCAGATGAGCGCTACGAGACCACCACCCAGCGGCGCCAATTTTGGGAGCTCCTCACGGAGCAGCTGAGGCGAACGCCCGGCGTGATCGATGCCGCTGCCGCATCGGCTCTCCCCATGCGGATGTCCAGGATGACGATGGTGACTCTTCCGGGGAGCGAGGTCCTCGATGATCGAGATCGTCCTCGCGTGCGAACGAGCACGGTCGGTGACGGATTCTTTCGTATTTATGACGTCCGAGCGAGCGAAGGTCGGACGTTCGATTCGAGCGATCGGTTGGAAGGAATGCCGGTGGCCATCGTGAACGAGAGCTTCGCGCGTCGTCACTTTTCTACCGAGAGCCCGCTCTATCGCCAGATCCGGGTCGGACATGACGACAGCGACGAGCCCGTCCGCACCATCGTTGGCGTCGTCCCTGATCTCTGGATGGAAGGCACCCGGGATCGCCGCGCCGAAGGCGTCTATCTGCCTTTGGCCCAGAGCCGGACTCCCTACGGCATCGGTCTTCGTTATCTGAACGTTGCCCTTCGAACGACGGCCGAACCGGAAGTAATGGTCGCGGCGTTGAGAGGAATCGTTTCCGAGCTGGATTCGGATCTCCCGGTCTACGAAATCCGCACCATGGAGGAGCTCATCGACGACGGTACGGGACACTATCGGGTATATGCGAGCTTCTACTCCGTGGCGGGTGGGGTCGCACTTCTGCTCGCTTCGTTGGGGCTATACGGAGTCTTGTCGTTCAGCGTTGCGAACGCTTCGCCCGAGATCGGCGTCCGGATGGCGCTAGGCGCGGGACGGGCTCGGGTGATCCGGCTCTACGTCGGCCGTGGTCTGAAAACGGTCGCGGTGGGAATCTGCCTCGGTTTGCTTGTGGCCGCTTGGCTCCGTGCCGAGCTCCAACGAGCTCTGTTTCAAGTAGAGGGCGGGGCGACTCCCATCGCAATTGGGGTTGTTTTGACGCTCACCGTCACCTCCGTGCTGGCCTGCTATCTCCCGGCGCGCCGCGCGTCTCGCGTCTCCCCAACCGAAGCTGTCCGGCGCGCCTGACACGCTCGACCGGTCGCTTCGTAGAATCGCTCCAACACGCCTACACCGAACGGTTCAGTCTTCGGGCCCATGTTTGATGTCAGGCGGCGCGTAGCCTTTTGCGGTTAGCCTGAGTTGGTCGGCGAAATCGTAGATGCTGTTGACGTCCTTGACTTGGTGGCGCGTTTCCTCTTGTCCGCGTCAAAGATGCCGAGATACTTCTTCGACGAATCGAACCAGCTAGCGCAGTAGTCACATGCGCCACTCTCAAGGATCGCGGGCGTCGGAAGCGAAATCTCGGGTATGACGGAGAGGGGCGAGCGATCGACTAAGCATTCGATACAATTGGATCGAAATGTACATTTTAGTTATAATGTATTAATATGTACTCATGCTTGGTGCAGAAGCCTGAGTAGGGAGCCGATAGAAATGCGACGTGTGAGTGCGACTGACGCGAAACGTGAGTTTTCCGAGATGCTCAACCGGGTTGCCTTTGGTGGGGAGAGGCTGCTGCTTCAGCGTCACGACAAAGATATTGCCGCTCTCGTCTCGATTGACGATCTTCGTCTCTTGCAACAGCTCGAGGATCGCGTCGACGCCGAGGCCGCTCGAGAGGCGCTGGCAGAATCTGACGAGCTGGTTGACTATTCTCGAGTCCGCGTCGAGCTGGGGATCGAGAGCGAGTCGGACTGACGTCCTTTGACCGGCTGAGGCAGCGGGTATCACTTGTTCCTCTCTTGCGACTCGTTGGTCTGGTGCACGAAGCCTTGCCGGAGATGAGCGGATCACCGAAGGGTGATTCGCTCTTTTTACGTCCATTTCGCGAGGCTTGGGAGCGCGAAAGCTCCATTTCTCGTCCCCGTGTAACACGAGGTGTGAAGTGCCGGCTCCGTATCAGGTCAAACTCACGAAACGAGCCTTCAAGGATCTGTCCGCGTTAGATCGAGCGACACAGCGGCGAATAGACCAACGACTGCTCAAGCTCCAGACGGAGCCGTTTTCACCCGATGCCGAGAAGCTAAGCGGTATCAAGGAAGACTGGTTCCGCGTGCGGGTCGGTGACTACCGGATCCTCTACGACGTACGAAGCGAGAGCCTGGTTGTGCTCGTGATACGGATCGGACATCGACGCGAGATCTACAAAAAGATCCGTTGACGGCATGGTTCGCTCCGTCCGCGAAAAGGCGGCGATCCCGGACTCCTTCGGTCGAGTGGGTGGAATCTGATATAAATCGCCGGACCGATTAACGAAAGGACACGACTCGAATGACTTCCAAACCTCTTGAGGCTCCGTTGCGCACGTTGATGGGACCCGGCCCGCTCGATATCCACCCGCGCGTTTACCGTGCGTTGGCCTCCCCCGTCATTGGGCATCTCGACCCGGCCTACCTGGCACTGCTCGATCGCATCCGAGAGCAGCTTCAAATGGTCTTCCGTACCAAAAACGCGCTCACCCATGTTTCGCCCGGCACCGGCACGTCGGGGATGGAGATGTGTGTCGCGAACTTGATGGAGCCGGGCGACAAAGTTTTGTGCTGCGTTCACGGCTATTTCGGGGCACGCATTCGCGAGATGGCGGAGCGTCAAGACGCCGACGTGACGACTCTCGAAGCCGAGTGGGGGCAGCCGGACGATCCGAGCGCGATCGAAAAGAAGCTCAAGGACGGCGGGTTCAAAGTCATGACCCTCGTTCACGCGGAGACGTCGACGGGAGTACAGCAGCCCATGGAGGACATCGTACGGCTCGCCAAAGAACACGGGGTGATGCTGTTGCTCGATACGGTGACGTCGCTCGGCGGAGTCGATGTCGAGATCGACGCGTGGGGCATCGATGCGGCCTATAGCTGCTCGCAGAAATGCATCGGCTCTCCGCCAGGCTTGGCGCCCATCACGTTCAGCCCGCGTGCGGTGGACGTGATGAAGAGTCGACGCTCGCCCGTCAGGGGGTGGTATCTCGACGCGCAGCTACTAGATGGCTATTGGTCGGGGAGGAAGTATCACCACACGAGCTCGAGCACTCTCCACTACGGTGTGCACGAGGCGCTTTGTTTGATTGAAGAAGAGGGATTGGCGGCGCGGATCACCCGACACCGACGTCATCACCTCGCGCTGGTTGCGGGCATCGAAGCGATGGGCTTGTCCATGTTCGTCGCGGCCGAGCATCGTCTTCCGTCGCTCAATGCGATCCGCATCCCCGACGGCGTCGATGACGGGAAGCTCCGCGGCTACTTGCTAGAGACCTTCAATCTGGAGATCGGGGGAGGGCTGGGCGCGATCGCAGGCAAGGTGTGGCGCGTCGGACTGATGGGCTACTCGTCGTCCCCCGAGCGCATCTTGTTCTTCATGTCGTGTTTGAGCCAGGCCCTGGGCGTGCAGGGCGTTTCGACGGATCTGAAGGCCGGATTGGCAGCGGCGATGTCGACGCTCGAATCTTAGGAACGGCGCTTCGGATCCGGCGTGACCGGTCAAGCCCCGAACAGCTCGATGCCGAAGATCCTGGCGGCGATCAGTATGGCGGTCATGCCCGTGAAGACGACGAGGCTCACCCATGAGAACCAGGTGTCGAAGCGACTGGGGTAGAAATACTTATCGTGCCTCGGGATGACCGTGAAGCAGTAGTAGAGATTGAGCGCGTAGATCACCGGCGCGACGAAGAAAGCGAGCGCGGACGCCACGAGCACGAGCCATACCGGGCGGGGGATCCCGGCGACGATCGCGATCGAGGCAATCAAGGAATAGAACATCGTGGCCCGATAAATGTTGAACTCCGACGCCCATTCACGTCGGTGCGCCGCGGTGAGATCCTCTCGAGCGACACCGGAGAGCGCCGAGGTCTTGCGAAACAAGTTGCGACAACACGCCGCCACGACCCGAGGCCAGCCGTCGAAGTAGTTGAAAGCGGTCGAGAACGTCGCCGCGAAAGCCCCTAGCAAGAACACGATCATCATCCACGGACCGACGCTCTCGGTGAAAATCTGCGCGATCTGGCCGATGACGGCACTGCCGGCGACCTCGCTTGGATACATCCACACGGCCGCGAGCATCAAGAAGATGGACGCGATGA
>JAJCXL010000320.1 GCA_029263435.1 Acidobacteriota bacterium
CCGTAGGCGTCCTCGCCCAGCGCAACCAGTGAGAAGAGAAGGAGCTGCTCGAGCTCGCCCAGGCCTCGGTCGTTCGTCATTCTCGACTCCTTGAGATTAAAACTGCAATGCGGTTTTAATCTTAGCGCCGACGAGGTGACGAGTCAAAGAATACGCGGGGTCGCGATGAGCTTCTCGTACAAGGCCACGAGCTCTCCAATGCGACTCGCCCACGAGAACCGCTCCTCGACCGCGCGGCGCGCGGCGCGCCCGTACGTCGTCAATCGCTCACGGTCGGACAGCGCCTCAGTGACGGCTTGCGCGAGAGCACCGACATCGGCGGGGGGCACGAGCCACCCCGAGACGCCGTCTTCGACTTTGTCGGGTATGCCGCCGACCCGGCTGGCGACGATGGCTTTCGAGCGTGCCATGGCCTCGAGGGTGACCATCGAGCTTCCTTCGTAGAGCGTCGGATGGACGAAGAGATCCGCTCGCTGGTACAGACTGAAGAGTACGTCGTCCTGCACACTCCCCACGAAACTCACGTTCTCTGCGATGCCTCTGTCATGGACCGCGGTCTCGATCGTCTCTTTCTCGGGGCCGCGCCCGACGAGCACCCACCGCCAGCGAGGTGGCAACGACGTCTTCACGCGGCCCAGAGCATCGGCCATCTCGACGAAGCCCTTGTTCGACTCGAGGCGACCGACCGAGAGGAGGACCGCCTGGCTGTCGTCTAGTCCAAGAGATGAGAGGTCCGCATCTCCTGCATGGCTGTCGACGTTCTCCAGGTCGATCGCGTTGGGAAGTACCTTCAACCGATCGTCCGAGACCGACAGGATCTCGCGCACATCGGGCTCCATCGAAGCGTCGGGCGCGATCACGCAATCCGCCCGCTTGGCCGCGTAGCGGACCGCGCTCCGCAAAGGCCAATACAGCGCGCGTTTCGCGGGCGTCGTCTTGAACTCCTCCATGCCGTGCGGGTGCAGCACGAGCGGCGGCGCTTTGGGGTCGTTGCGTCGAGCTCTGGCATATCCGAATCCGGCGCCGCCGTCGGCTTGCACGATGTCCGCAGCGAGCTCTTCCGCGACGAGCCGTCCGGCCCGGAGGCTCCACAACACGTAGTTCGTAATGCGGTCGAGGACGACGAAGCCTTTCTCGCGCGGCCAGTCGATGGTCCGATAAGGGACGAAGCGAAAGCTTCCATCGGCTGCGTCCGGCGCGGGGCCCCGACGGGTCATCGTGTCGACGTCGGGCCGAGGGGTCACCGTGTCGATGTCGGGAGGCGGGGTCACCGCGACGACGTCGCAGCCGGCGCGCTCGAGGTGTTTCTTGAGAGCGCTGGTGTGGCGCTCGAGCCCGCCATGTCCGTGCAGTGGATAGATCGCGCGCGTGAGGAGAACGACTTTCATGGCTCTGCGACCGAGGCATAGAGTGCTTCGAGCCGCGGCAAGACCGCGACTCGAGAAAAGACCTCACTCGCGCGCGTGCGAGCGCCTTCGCGAAGACGACGGCTAAGCGCTTCATCGCCGAGCACCCGAATCAAAGCCTTTCCGAGCCCAGCCGGCCCCTCACCAATCAGACCACTGACGCCATCGACGACGGCGTCCTCGGTGCCCCCGGTCGGCTCCGCCACGAGCACTGCGCCCACGCCGAGTCCATCGATGAGGACCCGAGACAGAGGCTCCTCCCACCGGGAGGGAAAGACGACCGCCGCCGCGTGTTGCATCCACGCGCGCGTTTGCGCCTCGTCGACCCAGCCGAGGAATCGCACATCGAGCCCGGCTCGTTTCGCATCGGCCTCCATCGACGCTCTGAGGCGGCCGGTGCCGGCCACCATCAACGGTAACTCGCACGACGCCTCTATGAGGGTGGCCACGAGTCGATCGGGCGCCTTGTTCGGCTCGAGCTTCCCGACGAAGAGTAGATAGCGATCGGGTGCGCCATCGGGCCGTGGCAAGCTGGACGCGGCCTCGCTGCAAAAGTTCGGGATGACATGCGCGCCTGGGACCGGCAACGTTTCCGAGACGTGCGCGCTCACGGCGACGACCGCCCGGGCGTGCTCGAGAATCCGGCGCCTGCGAGCGAGCTCTCGTCCCACCAGGGGCGGGAGAAATGGCGCGATAGGCCAAGCCAACGGGCGGTTCCGAGCGACGCAGACCACTCGCCGCGAATAGCTGCAGCCGGGACACGGTGAGGCTCCCGAGAGCATCGTCGACCAGATACAAACCGGCCAGTAGTCGCGCACGGTGACGACGAGAGGGAGTCGGGGACAAGCTTTCGCCGATGCCGCCGCGGAGAGCCAGTGCTGCGCATGGACCAGGTCCCAGGCTTCCTCGCCGACGGCCTCCTCCACCCCCGACGCGAAGGTGTGCTCGCGCCGTCGCGAGCCCGGGGTCTTCGCAGGGAGCGCAATCTCCGACACGTCGACGCCGTCCCACTCTCTTTGACCCAGCGTCTCCGTCCGGCCGACGACGACACGGACCCGATGGCCGCTTTGCTCGAGCGCGGACGCGAGCGTCGCTGTCGAGCGACCGCTCCCACCCGCTCCCGGCGGGAAGGCATCCGTCGTCAACAAGATGTTCATCGGGCGACGGTCTCGGTAAGGATACGCTCGAGCGCCTCACAATGTTTTTGCCAGCTGTAATGCTCGACGACCCGATCTCGTGCCGCGCGGGCCATACTCTGTCGGTCGGTCTCGTCGCCCAACAAATTCCCAATCGCTTTCGCCAGTGCGTCGGGATCGCCTTCAGGGACTAGAGCGCCTTCGGTGGAGCGAACGATCTCGGCGAGCGGCGGAACGTTCAGGGTCACGACCGGAGCCCCCACCGCCATGTACTCGAAGATCTTCAGCGGGGACCAGTAGAAGCCGAGCTTCATTTGGCCGAGCCGACCTGGTTGATAGGGCGCGACGCCGACATCGGCCCATCGGAGGTAGGAAGCCACTTCTTCGTACGGCACCGCTCCGGTAAACAGAATACGTCCCTCCAGCCCGAGCTCCTTCGCGAGCGCACGGCAACGGCTGAGCGCAGGGCCATCGCCGATGAAGAGGAAGAACGCTCGAGGGAGCTTCACCGCCGCGCGTACGAGAATATCCGCGCCGTGCCATGGCCTGAAGCTGCCGGAGAAAACGACGACGTCGCGATCGTTCGGGATGGGGAGGTCCTTCTTCGCGATCCCCGGATGAAACGTGACCACGTTCGCCCCCCAGCTCACGCGATGAATCTTGGCGCGCGGCACGTGCTCCGGGATGATGGACGGGAGTGGCGTGATGAACGCGGACACCTTCCGGCAGATCTCATCCCTGAGCTTCGCCATCGGTCGGACCACGAGGAGCCGGTCGAGCTTGCTCTTGAAGGAGCCGGAAGGCTCCGCCAACGGCGAGTTGACCTCCAGCGTGACCGGTATGCCCAAGTCGTGCGCGGCACGTACCCCCTCTCCGCCGAAGTTGTAGTAGCGCTCCATCACCGCGTCCGCCTCGAGCCTGGCGAGGAGTCGAGCCACCCCACGTCGGGCGGTCCATCGAAACATGCGGTGCTCGAGCGCCATGGGGCTCGGATGGAGCGTGAACGTCTCGTCTCCCACTCCGCGACCCTCGAGGGCGACGACGTGGACTTCGTGTCCGCGCGCCGCGAGTCCGGATGCGACTTCCGTCACGTGGACGGATCCTCCGGTGCGTCCCGGCACCCGCTGGTCGGACGCGACGTAAAGAAGCTTCAAACCGCCTCGAGCAGGAGGAAGAATGGACCGGTGCGCACCCGTCCGAAGAGCACGACGTCGAGCTTCATGATGGTGGAAGCAAGAGCCAGAGGCGGGTAGGCCCATCGTCCGACGTCTGGTTTGGTGGAGTCGTGATGATGATCGTGGTCGTGACCGTGATGGTGATGCTCGTTGTCGGCGTTGTCTGGGTCCGCCTTCTTCTTGAAGAAGTTGTGCTCGACGACGGGCAACAGCAGATCTTCGAACAGAGCTTTGAAAAAGACGTTGTAATAGCGGATCTTAGCGATGCGAAACCCGGTCCGGGCGAGCACCGCGTCGAGCTGCTCGTAGCTTTTCATCGCGTTCAAATGGTCCGACTTCCGCTCCCGCTCGGGCCCGTTATCGACGAGTCCGCGCCGGTCGAGCCAATGCACCAATCGGTTGACGCCTCTTTGAAAGACCGCGAGCTTGGAGCTCATCATGACGTGTGAGTACAAGAAGAGCTTCCCACCTGGCCGGAGCACCCGTCGGGCCTCGGTGAGCATCGCGATGACACCTTCTTCGTCGAGATGCTCGAGGACGTCGAGCGAATAGGCCTTGTCGAAGCTTCCGGTGTCGAACGGAAGGAGCCGAATATCGCCTCGAGCGAGATCCACGGTGGCGAGCGGCTCGGGCGCGAAGTTCGTCCCCGCGTCGATGCCGACGAGCTGTCCGCACGAAGGTCGGTTGTAATACAGAAACTGCCCCTTGCCGCAGCCGATGTCCAAGACCCGGTCGCTCGACGTGGGCTCGAGCATCTTCGACATCATGTCCATCTTGATCCGGGCCGAAAGGAAGAGCGGCTTCAACGAGCCGGCGCGCTGATGAAAGGCTTCATCCGCGTAGTCCGTCAGCTTGTCGAACGTCTCGGCCGGCGGCCTCAAATCCAGAAACCCGCGATCTCCTTGCGCCGGGTAAACGCGTTGGCACGTCGGGCACCGGAGTCCATCGCCCGCGGGCTCGAGCGGTGGATGGGCGCCGTTGGTGCCGCTCGCGCCACCGGCGTGACAAAGGGGACACCGGGCGACGTTTCGAAGATATTCGGAGATCACGCGGTCAAGACCCTTCGACCTCTTGCTGCGCGCTACCCGCAAGCTCGTCTCGCGCGAGGAAGTATCGGCCGACGACGGAGAACATTCGAGGCGGCACTTCGAGGAACTGGGCGCGGAGGACTTCGTTCCAAACCAAGCGATCCCGGTTCATGATCCCGAGGCCGAACTGAACCATGAGGGCCACGTTCCACGAGATAGCGGCTGTCACGAGAACCGCCAGTCCCGCACGGCGTAGGTACGGCTGTAGAAGCGCGAGCACCGTCGCGCCCCAAGCGGCGAAGACGATCGTCGCTCCCAGAAATCGACGAGAACCGAAAGCGCCGGCTTGCGTCCATGAATCGACCGCCCCGGAGATATAGACCTGTGAGGCGAAGCCCAACATCAAGACGATCGCGGCGGCTCGGTCGCGGCGAAACATGAGGAGTCCGCCGACGGCAAAGACGAGCAGCAGGGGGCTCCAAAAGTAGAGCCCGTGCTCGGGCGAGAACAACACTTCCAGCGCATGGGGTGAAGTCCATCCCATCTTGTTGCCGATATGAGGCGAAGGCAGCGGTCTTCCGTTCAAGATTTGATAGACGATGAGCTGCGGGCTGAAAACCGCGAGCGCCGCGGCTCCGAAAGAGGCAATCTGTCCTGCGATCTTCTGCAAGGCGCCCGGCTCGATCCGGCCCGCTTCGAAGAGCGGGCGTAAGAGAGGCACGCAGATCGCTGCCGCGAAGAAGAGATCCTGCTCTCTGACGAGCGCCATGAGCCCCGCCGAGGCGCCCCACACGGCCCAGCGACCGACGCTCGGGGAGGCGCTCACCCAAGGCCACAAGCTAAAGAAGATGGCGACGGCGAAGAGCGACGGCGCATGGCTCATCCCGGGAGCGATATACATGTAATACGCGACAGGACTCGCCCACCACAAAGCGACGACGGTCAGAAAACAGATCCAAGGGGCCGCATAGCGCCTCGCGAAGCGGTAGCAGAGCAATAGTCCCAGCGCACCGTAGAGCGCGGATCCGAATGCGGCCGCCGTGCGGTAAGGCTGGGACAGCCCATCGGCTTGGACCTCGGCTCCGAACGCTTGCGCCGTGATGAGGACAACATGGGTTGCGACATAAAAAGGAGCCCACAAGACGGCCGAGCCCATGGGGCCGAAGTTGAGCTTCAAGCCCGTCGCGGTGCTGCGGTCGAGGAAGGTCTCTTTGAAGCCGGCGCGCCCTTCGGGGTCCTCATCATAGAAGTGGCGATATTCGTTCTCGAAGTCGACGTCGCCGTCGAAGAGGATGGAGTGAAGATAGGAGAAGTACTCGACTGCGTCGGATTCCGCGATACGGGGCGTGACCAGGACGAGCGAGCCCAAGAGTGCGACCGCCAGCACGAGCTCCGTTTTCTCACGAAACAGCTTCATGACGTCTTCTTCAGCAAGAGCTCCAGATTACTGATGACGATGTTCTGAGTGAAACCGTTTCTCTCGAGAAACTTTCGCAAGAAGCCGGGGATGTTCCGCGTGAAGAAACCGCTGACGTGACGCTGCTCACGAACGAGCTCGAAGCCCACTGCCCTCAGCCATCGATGCACTCCGGCGACGGTGACGCGCTGGATGAGGTCGTCATGTTTGGTCTCGCCGCGCTCGGCCATCATCTTGAAGGTATTCGACTCTCGCGGCTCCTTCAGCCACCCGGGGCGTTTGCGCGCGATGTAGAAGTTGAGGCGAAAGGCCCAGCTTCGCGGCATCAAGAGATGGATCGGGATCGGAACTCTCAGCCGCGAAAGGTGAGCGCCGGCGAAGCTGAGATAAGGCGGCGTTTGCAGGAAGAGGACTCCGTTGGGGCGGAGCACCCGGTAGCACTCGCGAAGATAGGCTTCGGCGGAGTGGACGTGCTCGATGACCGAGTGGGACAAAACGAGATCGAAGCTCTCGTTCGAGAACGGAAGAGTGGTTCCGTCGGCTTGAACGAAGCTCGCATTCTCGACCCCTAGCTCTTTCGCGAGCTTCATGCCCGCATCGCCGAACTTGTTCTTGATATCGAGTCCGACCGCCCGATCGCATTCCTCCGCAAAGGACACTGCGATCCCGCCGGAGCCGCAGCCTGCGTCGAGGACCGCCCCGTGCACGTCGATCCCATCCCATTCCAGGCGTTTGAGAATCTTGGCGCTGCGGTAGTACTCGAACATCGCGTAGTGGTAGCTCGAACGGAAGCGGATGTCCGCGTGGTTTTGGATAGCCTCGTTGTCAATCTCGCGCATGTTCATAGAGCTCGAGATAGGTGTCGATGGCGGTCGCCGGGCGAAACTCACTGTCGATGCGTTTGCGGGTCTGGTCCGATGAACGGGTGCCGCGGCCAATCTCGGTGATCAAGACTTTCGCCAAAGGCTCGATCTGCTCGCGCGGCACGATGCGCACGTCTTCGGGAAAAAGCTCCGATAGCTCGACCCCACCGGGGTGATCTGCGGAGACGACTCGAAGACCCGAAGCGAGCGCCTCCGCCGCGACGGTGGGGAACGCTTCCAGGCGTGACGGTAGGACGAAGAGGTCCGCGGCATGGTAGTAGCGCGGAAGATCCCGGTTGTCGACGAGCCCTAGAAGAGTGACCGCGTCCTCGAGCCCGAGATCCCGGATGAGCCCTTCGAGCTCTCCCCTGGATTCTCCCTCACCTGCGATGGCGAGCTTCGCGTTCGGGAACTTGGCGAGAACGGCGGGCATGGCCTCGACGACGAATCGCTGACCGGCGAGAGGGTGGAGTCTCTTCACGTTGAGCAAGAACGGGCCATCGATACCGAGCGCGCGGCGAGCTTCGTTCCGCTCGTCCTCGGTTGGAACGCCGAAGCGTTCGTCGACGGGAGGATAGACGACCGCGCTTCGTCTCGGGACGACGCCGAGCTCGATGGAGCGTTGGAGCAGCAGGCGGCTGTAATAAGTGACGTGGGCGGCGCGCTCGTTCATCCACAGGAATGGATCGATCCGCTTGGGTGTGTAGTGCCAGATCTCGGTTCCGTAATGCGTGAGCAAGAACGGAACGCCACTCTTGTGGGCGATCGACGCTGCGACTTGATTCATGAACGTGTTGCTGTGGATGTGCACCAAGTCGACGTCATCGAAAGCGATCTGCGCCTTCGCCCGCACCTCCCACCAAGTTGCCAGGTGGCTCAAACGCAGCGTTCGCGCGAGGCCGTTTCGAGGCTTACGGATGTAGTGGATGTCTTTCTTCGCGTCCCCGGACGCTTTCGGCTCGAACGCCATCATCCGGATGTCATGGCCTCGAGCCACCATCCCGTCGTGGAGAAGCTGGGGCAACAGCGCGTTGGCGGCCTGGTCCGGCGGCAGGTGCGGCGTCACCATGCAGACCTTCATGCCGCGACCCAGTCCATTCGGAAACCGTGAAAGGTGGCGCCCGTCGCGCCTTTCTCCGTGAGAAACGAGAGTAACCCTTCCAGCTCGTCATAGAACCGATCGACATCCGAGGCGGTTTGGTTGTAAGGGCTTCCGCCCGCGAGGAGCTCGCTGGAATGAAAGATGATGTTCGCTACCGGCGCTTCGCCGTCAAGGATGCGGGCCGCGAGCTTTTGCATGTCGTCCGGTCTCGAGTAGGACGGGCGGAGCCAGATCGGCCGAGTGATCTTGAGCAGGCGCAGCGCGCGGCGGAACTGATACGACCGCGTGACGTCGGCATAGGCGGTTTGTAAAAAGCGTGGCCACTTGCGATCGAGCGCGCTGGTGATGGGGATCTCGAGAAGGGTGCTCGTGCCGGCCCGCCGCGGATCCTCGGCGCTGACGAAATAGGGGACCAGAGGAGCTCCGGCGAAAGACGGACCTCCTTTTCGTTTTTCATTGAAGAAAGGATCCACGCTGGAGTCGACGAGATAGCCGAGCTCCTCGAGGATCCCGACCTGCCATCCGGTGAAACCGTTCCTGCCCGCGCGATAAGAGACGGGCGGGTGGTCGTGAATCGCAGCCACCGCCTCGGTAAGGACTTTCATCTGCTCTCGGAACCGCTCCGGCGACAGATTGAGTGGATAGAGGTGGCCGTCCACGAGCGGAGGCGTCGACCACGGATGATGGTGGGTCGCGATCTCACAGCGTTGGGTCTGTGCGAGCTCGCGAAGCACCCCTCGTGCTTCATCGTCTATCGCCATTTCATAGGTCACCAGATAAGTCGGCGGGACGCCGTAGCGATCGCAGAGTCGTTGGAGTCGCGGCAGCTCGAAGACGTTCTTTACCGGAAGGCTCGAGCGCGCGGCGGAGTCCCATTGATTGTCGGCTTCCGTGTCCACGCCCAAGAGAATGCGGGTTCGGGGTTGGAGCGACATCAAACGTCTCGGTCCTGGTCGGAGTCACCGAAGCTGACGTGCCACCGCGACGTGTCCCGAAAAAACTCTTCATCGACATGATCGCTGTGAATGCGCACACAAAACTGCATCGGCGAGCGCATGCGAAGAAAACCCTTGCTGGCGAGTCTCGCTCCGATCCGTCGATCCAAGGTAAAGGTTTGGAGCCTCGCGACACGATGTTCTTTCGCCCAGGAAAAGCAGCGGTCCAGAAGCTTTCCGAACGTCGCCTTGTCGTCGGGGTCCGCCAGGATGTCGACGATGAGACCGAGCCTGACGCCGTTTCGCTCGGTGTGGCGTAGCACGACGTAGCCTGCGAGCTCACCGGCTCTGACAGCTTCGAAAATATCGTACTGGACGTAGGGAACTCGTCTGAACTTCCAGTTGAGATAAGTGTGATTGCGCTCGGTGATGAAGTCGAAGCGAGGGGCGACCCGCTCCCACAGGCGGTCGTAGCTTTCGTCGAGCGGAGACCCCGGGTCTTTGAGTCGGACCTCGATGGACCGACCCCCTCGGGTGCGCCGGCGTGGAAGCAAGAGCCACTGTGCAACGAGTGCGAGAGGCGCGCCGAAGGTGGACGCGACTCGGCCCAGACGTTTTTCGAGCAGGGCTCCCGGGTCGACGACCGCGGAATAGCACGGGACGGGGCCCACGTCCTCCCAATTCAGCTTCTTGAACAAGGTGTAGGAGGACACGGACAAGCCGAGGCCGAGCGAAGCCTCCACTTGCTTGTCCCAATAGAGGAACAGTCGGGAGCCGATACCTTTGCGTTGGAGCTCCGGCGAGACCATGACATCCATGCCCCATGAGCCTGCGAGCGTGCGATCGAGGACTTTGAGTCGAACCGGCATCGTCGCGTATTGACCGAGCACCCGGTCTCCCTCTCGCGCGACCCAAATCTCCGGGCCTTGCTCGGGACAGTTCGGGTTCTCGTCGTACTGCCATTTCCAGCGGGCTTGGCTCTCCTCCGCGGCGTCGTGGCCGAAGATGTCCACGTACATGGCGTCTAGGGCCGGACGGTCCGCTTGCGAGCGCCGAGAAATCTCGATCGAGGGGGCAGAAGGCATGGCTGTTCGCCCGAGATCCTAGCACGCGGACCGGCGCCACGGCGGTTGAGCGCGGTCCTCGAATCCTCTATCCTCCGCCCTATGGGTTGTCTCCTCGGCTGCTTCGCGCTCTTGTTCCCACGGGTGTTGCTGTTCATCGTGTTCTTGTCGGGGAACTATTTGAGTCGCGCCTATGACACCAACTTGTGGCCCCTGCTTGGGTTTTTCTTCATGCCGCTCACGACCCTCGCCTATGCGTGGGCCGTGAACTCGAACGGTACCGTCACCGGGATCTATCTCGTTGTAGTCGTGATTGCCGCTCTCATGGATCTCGGGATGGGCGGCAAAGGCGCCCACGACGGCCGCAAGAAGTGGGAATAAAAGGGACCTGGTCCTTTTTTACCATTTGCGTAAAAATGGACCAGGTCCCTTTTGTTCAGGTCCCTTTTGTTTCGGCGGGTTTTCAGGTTTTTGGGAAGA
The DNA here is from genome assembly GCA_029263435.1 of Acidobacteriota bacterium. GTDB lineage: Bacteria > Acidobacteriota > Vicinamibacteria > Marinacidobacterales > SMYC01 > JAJCXL01. Next base: position 10,607 of record JAJCXL010000320.1, read on the forward strand.
ATTGGAGGCCGAAGGCGACCGAGGCGAGAATCGACAGCACCGTCGCGCCGATGCAGATGAGTGCTATCACGAGGTGGTCGCCGCGCTCGGGTTTGAGCGGGTCCATGTACTTGGAAAGGTAGTACCCGCCGAGAAAGCCGCCGAGGTGGGCCTGGTTGTCGATGCCGCCCATGAAGATGCCGAAAATCCCGAAGAAGATCGCGTAGCTGATCATCTGGCTGCGAAGCACTTGGCTCCCGGTGCGATTCCCGTAGTACAGAAGTGCCCCGAGCAAGCCCGAGACCGCGGCGGAGGCGCCCACCGTCAGTCCCGCGCCGGCCAAGCCGACGAAGCCCAAGATCCTGCTGAACGGATAGAGGGCCGGGATGAGCTCATAGGTCACGCTGCTGAACGTAAAGCCCACCGCGGACGACACGACGTAAATGATGATCATCCGACCCGCGCCGTAATACTCCGCGACGGCTGGCGCGAACTGCCGCGTGATCATCATGTTGAAGCCGATGTGCAGGATGCCTCCGTGCAACCAACCCGCGCTCAAGATAGTCCACCACCGGCCTAGCTCGAACACCGGAAACTGGCCGCTCGCGCCGAACAAGAACAGCGCTGGTTGGCTCGGGCTCATGAAGCCGAAGAGACCGCCAAAACGGATGCCGTTGGGATCGACCGCCAGGGTGGCGATATACAT
>JAJCXL010000321.1 GCA_029263435.1 Acidobacteriota bacterium
CTCCAAAAGACGCGGGAGCTCCGCCACATCGAACGCCGACAGCTCGCCGAACAAACGCAGGAGCTGAAGAGTGCCCGGTGCGAGCGTCGCGCCCGAAGCATGGGCCGAGTGCAGTAACGACGTGAGAGTCGAAACCTGGACGCCGGCTCCTTGGGTGTCGGCGAGGAGCGACATGAGCTGGGACGCCGCCTGAGGCGCGGCGGTGCCGCCTCCGAGCATTCGGATGAGGCGCGGGACGAGCTCGGAGAGCTCCGGCCCGGTGGTCGGCCCTTTCGCTGTCGGGCTCGCGCCGGGCGTTACTTCGAGGAGTAGATCGGCACCCGAATGGGTCACGGAAACACTGACCCGTTGGCCGGGAGCGAGCGAGGCGCCCGAGGGCAGCGGGAGCTTCTTGCCTTGAAGCAGCACATAGAGCTGGTTGGCATCGTCCGCCTTGACGCCGGCGGAGAACGTCGCCCCCTCCACCAAGGCCAGTCCCGCGGGCAGATCGCTCCCCTTGACGACGAGTTGACTCAGTGCAGGGACCACGACCCCCCCTTCATCGGCGCGGCGCTCCGATCCTTTAGGCTGCGGCGACAAATATCGAGATTCAGAATGACGCCTGGGGTGAGAGAATGCAGGAGCCTTGACAGCACTCATTCCACGACTCGTGACGGTCGGCTGGATCGCCTCGATCTCGTGGACCGGGTCCTTTGCGCAGGGGCAATCCGCCACCGCCGCGACTTCCGACGACGTCACCGTCGAAGAGGTCAAGACCTTTCTCGACCCAACGGTGATGATCCACGGCATCGACTACAGCTTCACGACCAACTCCTTGCCGTTACCGGCGCGGTTATATACCCATCGCTTCAAGGGATTCTGGGCGATCAACGCTTGGACGGGCGTCTGGGCGGAGCTACCGGTGAGAAACCTCGCTTCTCCGGAGCGCAGCGATGACAGCGGCGTCGGGGATACGGTGTTGGGATGGGGAGCTATCACGCACGAGAAGCTCGATAGTCGTCTGACGACGTCGGTCGTGACGTTCGAGGCGCTGGCCCCGACGGGTGATCCCGATCGAGGCACCGGTGTAGGCACTTGGATTCTCGCCCCGGGTGCGGCCGCGGCATTCAATCCGACAGACAGGTTTCCCGTCTACGTGTTGGGCCGCTATCTCCATTCGGTCGAAAGCCTCGGCGGTCGGTCGCGCGGCGACGAGGTTGAAGGTCGACCTTCGCTGAAGGTTCGCTCGGTGGAGCTCACCGTCCAGACGGTTCATATCCTGCCCAAAGGGTTCTTCCTATCCGCGGTGCCGAGCTTCGTTTTCAACTTGAACCAGGACTTCAATTTCTTCTCGATCGGTGTCGGTATGGGCCGCGCGCTGAGCCGCCATTTCTTGCTGAGCGGAGCTTATGTGCATCATGTGGCCGGGCGGAAGACGTTCAACCGCGCCTTCAGCGTTCAGTTGAGCTTCCTGTTCGGCGAGCGCAGGGATCGACCGTGACGACGGCGCCCTCCGCGAGACGCTGAAGGGTGCCGGCCTCTGCCCGTCGGTCGGGCGCCAGTCTCGAGATCTTTAGGGGAGGCAGCTTTGAACGAATGGCAACGTGAGAAGCACCGCCCGCGCGCTCCACAGAACGGTTCGCCACCAGTTTCCCCCGACCAGGCGCTCGTGGGCGCGGCGATCGAACCCTTCACTCAGTTTCCCGTGAGCGGGTACTTGTAGAAGCCACGTCGAGACCCAAATCAACGCGAGGAGTGCCAGGCCCGTCCAGGCTAGGCTGACCGCGACGATGGGAGGTCTGAGCCAGAGAGCCGCGATCGCCGACGCCGCTTCGATACACATCACGGGTGCGACCACCCAGGAGGTGCGTCTCATGTGGGCCTCTTGATAGCTTCGATAGCCCGATTCACCCACTTGGTCGAACAGCGGGTAGTGAACGACCTGCACGAACCAGATGAGTCCGGTCATGAACCAAGTCGCACCGAACTGGATCAGATAGACGACGCCGGCCAACTCTCGACCTCTAGAAAGAGTATCTCAAGGACGCTACCGCGAAGTTCAGCCACGCGAAATTGAACACGCTATCGACATCGGCGCCGCCCTCGATGGTCCGGTAACCGAAGCCGAGCTCCCAATCGTCGCTGAATGAATAAACGAGCTTGGCCGAGATATCGAACGCCCGCCCCGGCCCGCCCGCGAGTCCATCGAGCTCGAACAAGAAACGCCATCGCTCACCCAGAAGCGCTCGGCCTTGAAGGTGTGCGAGAGGCACGAAGCCGACGTCGGTATCCTCGGCAGCTATGCCGTCCTGACTGAGCGCGATGCGCGCATCACGCACGAATCCCGTGAATCCGACCTTCCACCTCCAGCGGTCACCATCGAAGAAGCGATATCGATAGGTCACTCGGTACGAGCTGAACTGATAAGCGGCGTCGACGTCCCCTTCGGCGAAGCGCTCACCCGCGAACGAAACGCTCTCCGGAAGGGAGCCCGTCTCGGAGGCCTCGAGGGGCGCGGCGACGAATCTGAGACCGTGCTTTTCGGCGAAGTCGAAGTCGAGCCCCACGCGAAAGCTGCCGAACGGTCCAGAACCAATGACGTCGACGAGAGAGAACCTCGTCGCGGAATCCTCGTTGGGTATGCGAACGTCGTTGCGATTCTGCCAAAACAGCGACCCTTCGAAGTCGAGCCCAACCCTGTTCTCTACCTGTGCCTCGGCACCTGCTCCCCCAAGAGTGAGTAGGGCCGCGATGGCGAAGCCGTGCGCTCGGCCTCTCACAGTCGGCCTCGGATCTTTCGGATTCCATAGCCCAGGACGGGAATGTGCTCGAACAAGCCCGAGGCCGAATCCCAGTAGTCCTGATGTAGCACGATCTTTCCTCGGCGGTCGAATCGCAGATGACTGATGCCGATGGACCGATGGGTCTCGTCGGGCTTGAGTTTCTTGAACTCAATGTCCATCACCCACCGCACGTAGTAGTGGCCGGCGTGGCTAGCGACGTCGTCGACGCGAACGCGACACGACTTCGTCTCGCGAGCGGACTCCACGAGGTAATGCTCGAGTGCATCGGTGCCTCGGATCTCCTTGAGCGTGTCATTGAAGAAGACGTCTTCGGCGTACACGTCGCGGACCATCTCACGGATGCGCACCTCGTCCAGATTCCCAAAGAAGGACTCGAACGCCGCCAGGCCGGATGACTCTTCGGGGCTCCCGGGCGAGACGCCCTCTCCGCGGGATGCGATCTCTTCCACAACGTCCAGGTATTTCGATGACATTTCCACCTCTCGCACCTTGCACACGCAAATCGCGCGTAGCTCAAAGATATGTTATCTCAAGTTGTCGTTATTTTGTCTTAAATTAATCTAGCTTTATCGATCTCTTTCTTTTATACTTCGTTCGTGGACTCGGCGCGTATCGCTCCCAAGAACCAAAACGAAGAGAAAATGAAATGGTCAATATTTCTTTGACAACGTCACTCTGCTCTCTATTTCGAGCTTGCGTGGGGGAAGTTCAGGAGCTCGCGAAACCCCAACCAACTCGCTATTGATTGTTTATATTATGTCTATATTACTATTGATTCGCTTGTCTGAAGCGAGAGTCGACGGCGGCCTATCGACGCTCCGGGGAAGGGCCAGAGCATGAGCGTCGCTATGACAGGTGCGCTCGAGCTCGCTCAGGGTCGCGCCCGCGTCAACCTGCGTCCGGCGGGATCCGTCGTCTACGTCGACGTCGACACCGTCCGCTCCGGTTGGCGTCTGTTTCGCGCGGTGCGTTCTCAACCTGCCGTCCTGCGGTTTACGCGGGCGTTTGCGGAAGCAGCCAACGTGTCGTTCGTCGCGCGCTTCCGCGGCAAGGCGTTGTTTCGAATCCCGAACACCAAAACCCACCAACCCACAAACGTAGAAAGGAAGCAAACGATGGCAAACGAAACAAAAGAAACCAAGAACTGGCCTGACTTAGCAGAGGGGCTTTATGACAAGTTGACCGGTAGAGGCGCACAGATCAACTACCAGTTCGAGAACCTCGAGGTCGCGGTACCGAGTAGCACGGGCGGCAACGCATCGCAGGCGAACTGGAAGCTCAACGGCGCTATTCGGATAAGCACCCAGGAAAAGAAGGCTTGAGACCATGATCACGGTGAGCAGCGCGGTGTCGATGCTTTCCAACGCTGCCGCGCTCGCTCGCCGCCGTTCGTTCAGAGTTCGTTATCGGGGGAACGTGATATGACCACTCCTCAGGCATTTGCGACGGATCCGCTAGGCTACGTGTTCTCCAGAGTCCCGACGAAAGTTCTCTCCGCCGAAGAAGAGAAGACCCACACCAGGGCGCTTTGGCAGCGTCGTCGCCGACTTCAGCTCCTCGTGATTTGGGCCGAAGCCGGCGAGCGATTCTCTGGAACGCCCCCCATGCCCCGCGAGCACCAGCGACCGCTGACACGAGCCGCTGTCCAACGAGGGGTGGCCTCGGAGAGCATCGCCAAGTCTCTTCTAAGTGCTCCGAACATCCGGCCGGAGATTCGGGCCCTTTTGCACCAGGACGTGGAAGAGGTTGCCGCACTCCGTGAGGTTCTCTTCAATCGCAACGTACGCCTGATAGCTTGGGTGGCGATGAGCCTTCGTCGTCGAGGCATGGAAGTGACCGACCTGTTCCAAGAAGGCTCTATCGCCCTGCTTAGAGCGATCGACCGCTTTGACCCCGCTGTCGGGGTACGTCTCGCGACCTACGCGACGCATGCGATCCGGCTGAGTATGCTACGAGCACTCTCCGACCGCGGACGCCCGGTGAGGATTCCGAATCATCGTTTTCGTGAAATCATCGCCGCCAACACCGCACGAGTGACACTCTTCGATCGCTTGGGTCGTGAACCGGACGATGCGGAGCTCGTCGCTGAGTCGAACCTCTCTTCACAGGTTGTCGCCGATCTGCTTCCCGCGCTCCGCCCGCTGGTGCGGCTCGACGCGCCGCGAACGGAAACGGGCCGACCCCTGCTCGACAGTCTTCCGGATGAAACAGAGTCAACGCCTTACGAGCGACTTCGTCGGTCAGAGGCTCGAAGCCGAACGACGGCCGCGCTCTCTCGTCTCCCGGCACGCGAACGAGAGATCCTGACTCTTCGCTACGGTTTGTCCGGAGCCGAAGAGCTCACCTTTGACGCCATCGGTCGACAGGTCGGGCTTTCTCGCGAGAGAACGCGGCAACTCGAGCAATCCGCGCGGGAAACGCTGCGGAAGGTTCTGATGCACGCGGGCTAGCTCGACGCGCCCTCTGCAGAGCTTCCGCGGTCGAGTGAGACGCTGGAGCAGAAAAAGTGGCGGACGTCAGAAAATATTGACGAATGGCGCGTCGCCGAGCGCCCTTGAAACGGCGGGGCCCAAGATCGGGAGCTTCGAGATCCACGGCTTCGGCAAGAAAGCAATGGAGAACAAGACAGCGCCGGCGAGGAGCAAGATCCCGATCGCCTTCGCGAACCATCTGAGGTCCCCGCCCACTCGCTCGACGACCTCGTTCGCACCACCGCGATAGACCATCACGTTCTCGCCGAGTCGGGGCCGTCGTGCCGTCAAGGCTTGCAGCTCGGCATCATAGGTGCCGACGATCGAGACGGTCTCTCCGACCGGCAACACCTCCTCGTCGATCACGAGGCCGTCGCCGCTCGCAGGGGGGCCGCCCTGACAATAATCCTGTCGGATCTCATCGATGACCTCATGGCGCGCCTCGAGGAGGGTTGATTGGCGCTCGCGTTCTCCTGCGGATGGAGCCTGCTTCCAAAGCTGGCTCACGAGCTTCGTGGCGTGCGCGCCCCATTCGCCGCCTCGAGTGTTCTCTCGCAGGTCGTCCTCGACGCCGGGAAGGGCGCGCAATCGCAGGGACCTCGTGGGACCTTCGACCACCGTAGGCACCATGTGGATGCCTTGAGCGAGAACGAATCTTCGGCTCCCGTCGCGCTGACTGGAAGTCCGTGAACCAGAGACGACATAGGTATAAGCCGCGCAGAGCCGTGAGCTGAAGGGCGAGGTCAAAGGCGGACCCACCGTGCTGAGCGTGCCGGTGAACGCGACGACGGCGCCGTCCGCGAGCATGCGGTCATCCGCGATAGAGCGTCGGATGACCCGTAGATTGAGCCAGTCCACCGCGTTGTAGTAGATCAGAAGGAGTCCGAGTACGAGGCACGTTCCCGCTGCCACGCCGATGGCGATCCCGAGACCGCCGCTGATGCGCGTCGTGATCGCGCTGACGATGCCAAGGAGTAAGAACAGGCAGGCGACTCCCGGCAGGAGTGAGACCAGGAAGCGGACGGTCTTCACAGTTATCTCTGATCTGAAGGGGCCTTAGCCGCGACCGGGAACAGGCTCCTCTTCCGCGCGGCCGTGCTTTCTCGGATCGATGAGACCGTAGTCTTTGATCTTCTTGTCGAGGGTCGGGCGCGTGATGCCTAGAACTTCGCTCGTGCGCGACTTGTTCCACCGCGTCTGTTTGAGGACGTGGTCGATGTAGCGGCTCTCCATCTCTTTGAGGGTGGT
>JAJCXL010000322.1 GCA_029263435.1 Acidobacteriota bacterium
TCGCCATGGGACGCGCGCCCTCTCCTCAGCAGCGAGCACGCGGTCGACGAAGCCTGGATTCCGCGATAGTCCAACAATCGATGACTCGGGAGTGTGCCCCCCTTTGCCCCGCTGAGGACCCTTGCTGAGGAAGGGCCTACCAAGGTTAGGCGTGAGTCCTTCGCCTGTGGGCCGATCGTGCCCAAGTTCAGGCACCTTGTCAACCGCGTTGGATGTAGCGAAATCGTGCCCCGCCAGGTTTGCGAAAACGCTGAAATCGTGGTTCACTAGAAGTCTCCCCCACCTTGGTCGTCAGGAAGTTTCACCATGCGAGATTGGACTCGACCTCGTGGCAGCGAGAACACCAGGGCGAGCGCGGTGACAAGCGCTCCGGAAGACAGCGGCCAGCGACTTGGCCGCTATGAGCTCGAAGAAATCGTCGGCTCCGGCGCGATGGGCGTCGTCTACCGCGCACGCGATGTGGACCTGGGCCGTACCGTCGCGATCAAAACCATTCGCGAAGAGCTCCTCTCACAGGAGCGCATATACCAAACCTACCGGACGCGTTTCTACCGGGAAGCCAGTATTTTCGGATCGCTGTCCCACCCCAACATCGTCACGCTTTATGACATCGGGGAGGGCGACGAAGGTATCCCCTTCCTGACCATGGAGTACGTCGAGGGCGCCTCCCTCGCAGAGCATGCCGATCAGGGAAAGAAGTTCAGCTTCGACCAGCTGATGTGGTTGTTCGCCCAGCTCGCGAGCGCCATCGACTATGCCCATGGGCAGGATGTCATCCATCGCGACATCAAGCCCTCCAACATCCTGGTCACCCCCGAAGGAGAGGTCAAAGTCGCAGATTTCGGAGTCGCCAAGCTTCTCGGCACTGAGTTCACGCGAAGCCAGACGCGATTCGGAACTCCAGGTTATATGTCACCCGAACAAGTCGTCGGCAAGACACTCACTCAACGGGCCGACATCTTTTCGCTAGGCGTCGTCGCGTTCGAGCTGCTCTCCGGAGAGCTCCCGTTTCCCGGCACGCACGTCCACACGATCCTGCATAAGCTCGTGCACGTCGATCCGGTCTTGCCTGCGAACCTCGATCCCGAGATCCTCGATCCCGAGAGCTGGCAAGACATTTTCGGCCGCGCCCTCGCCAAAGAGCCGGGCGAGCGCTATCCCACCGCCGCGGCGTTCGTCTCGGAGCTCGTCGAGCTGCTGCCCGGCTCCTGGCTGGGGGAGCTGACGACCCTGACAAAAGACGAGACTCCCGACTTCAGCCCCGTGCAGCCGGCGCGAGCGGCCCGGCAGAACACGCTCACTCTCTGGAGCTCGGGCAAGGCGAACGACACGTCGGAGATCGAGCTCGAGTTTCTTTTCGACGACGAGGAGTCCGCCGCCGATCATTCCGGCGCGTGAGACCGGCGGAACCGCTCCGGGCCAGCTCTTTCACCCTCTTGCCAGTGGTCGCGCGCCGCGGCCGAGTGATATGCTGTGCGTGCGAGATTTTGCCCGAAGAGCTCGCTCTGAGGAGGGATTCTTTCGTTGAGGAAAACGAAGATCTGCGTGCCTAATATCGCCCGGCCGCTGAGACTTCACCGCCAGGCTCGGGCGTTGAACCATGCAGCGTTCTTGCTAGCGCTTTTCTTGCCCACCCTTTTGTCGGCCCAGGACGCCCCTTCTTCGCAAATCTACGAACGCGCGCAGTCGGTCATCGTCGACAGCTGCCGCCAATGCCACAACGACGCGATACTCATCGGCAACTTGTCGTTGGACGCGTTCGACGTCCAAACGGCGGAAACGCATGCGAATGTGGCCGAGAAGGTGATCCGAAAGCTGCGCGCGGGCATGATGCCTCCGCCAGGCGCCCCGCGCCCGGATGACGAGCTCCTCGACGGCCTCGCCTCCGTACTCGAAACGCGGATCGATAACTCTGCGAGCGAGCGCCCGAACCCCGGGCGGCGAAGCTTCCAACGCCTCAACCGCGCCGAATACGAAAGCGCCATTCGAGCCCTCTTGGGCCTCGACATCGACGCGGGCGCCTATCTTCCGCTCGATACGAAGAGCGCGAACTTCGATAACATTGCCGACGTTCAAATGCTCTCCGCCACGTTGATGGAAGGCTACCTACGAGCCGCGAGTGAGATCAGTCGACTCGCGGTGGGCGACCCCAACGCGTCGCCGCGAGAGACGACCTATAAAGTCAGCCGATGGGAGTCTCAAGTCGAGCAGGTCGACGGCGCGCCCTACGGCACGCGCGGCGGCGTGGCACCGATTCATAATTTTCCGGCCGATGGCGAGTATCGATTCCGGGTGTCCTTCCACCACGAGACGACCGGTGCTCTCTACGGCAGTGCGCCGGCGACGCTACACACCGCTGAGGCACCGGAACAGATCGAGATATCGATCGACGGCGCTCGAGTGGCCATGTTCGACATCGACCGTTGGATGCACGTCTCCGATCCAGGCGGGATGGAGCTCGCTAGCGAGCCGATTTTCGTGACCTCCGGGCCCCATCAGATCGCCGCCACGTTCGTGCGCAAGACCGAAGGACCCGTGCAGGATTTGATCGCACCCCACGACTGGTCGATCGCGAGCACCAGCATCGCCGACGCTTATGGACTGACGAGCCTTCCTCACTTGCGAGATCTCGCCGTCACCGGGCCTTACAATCCGACCTCCGTTTCCGAGACCCCTAGCCGGCAGCGCGTCTTCTCGTGTCGTCCCGACACGCCCGACACGGCCCGCGCCTGCGCCTCCGAGATCGTCTCTCGGATCGGAGCCCAGGCCTATCGCCGGCCCATTCGGGAGGAAGACACCGAGTCCATCTTGAAGCTCTACGACGTCGGCGAGGCGGAAGGGGGGTTCGAGGTCGGCGTGCGAACGGCCCTCGAAGGCATCCTCGCGAGTCCTCACTTCGCGTTTCGTTTCGAAGAGCCGCCCGTCGGTGTCGATGCCTCGGAGGGTTATCGGATCAGCGACTACGACTTGGCGTCGCGCTTATCCTTCTTCTTGTGGGGCACTCCCCCCGATGCGGAGCTCCTGAGCCTCGCCGAAGCGGGCCGCCTGGGCACTTCCGAAACGCTCTCGGAACAGACGAAGCGCATGCTCGCCGACGAGCGTTCCGGAGCGCTCGCCACTCGGTTCGCGGGCCAATGGCTCCGGATGTCGGATCTCGAAAAAATGCATCCGAACGTGCGCACTTATCCCAACTTTCACGACCAGCTCAAGGAGTCCATGCGCACAGAGACCGAGCTGTTTTTCAATTCTTTGGTACGAGAGGATCGCAGCGTTCTGGAACTGCTGAGCGCCGACTACACCTATCTGGACGAGCGCTTGGCGAAGCACTACGGCATCAGCGGCGTCACCGGAAATCATTTTCGACGGGTGCGCTACGAAGACGAACGGCGGCGCGGCATTCTCGGCCATGCGAGCATACTGACGCTGACCTCTCACGCGAGCCGAACATCTCCGGTCCTGCGGGGCAAGTGGTTGATGGAAGTTCTGCTCGGGACGCCGCCACCACCGCCGCCGCCGGGTGTGCCGGAGCTCGAAGATTCCGGCGAGTCCGAAGGCGGCCGGCTCTTATCCGTGCGCGAGCAAATGGAGCGCCACCGAGCGGACCCGACGTGCAGCTCGTGTCACCGCATGATCGATCCGTTGGGCCTCGCGCTCGAGAACTTCGACGCGACCGGCGCGTGGCGCATCCGGGATAACGACGCGCCCGTCGACGCTTCGGGCGAGCTCTATGACGGCACTCCCCTCACCGGCCCAGCCGACCTCAGAGCCGCGCTGTTGGGACGCTCCACGTCGCTGGTGCGCACCTTCACCGAGAACTTGATGGCCTTTGCTCTCGGGCGGCGCGTCGAGCACTTCGACATGCCTCGGATCCGAACCATCGAGCGCCGCGCCGCCGAGCGCGGCCACCGCATTTCCGAGTTCATCCTAGGCGTCGTGGAGAGTCCCGCTTTCCAAGTCAAAGCTGCGGACCAAGCGCAGGTGAGTGGCCAACAATGATCTCGACCGCAACTCTCACAACCAGTTTTCGAGCCAGCGAGCATTACTGAGTAGAGGAGTAATCATGGGATTCCTTTCCGGCAAACACATTCCGAGGCGAACCTTCCTGAGGTCCGCCGGGGCGACCGTCGCGCTGCCGTTCTTGGAAGCAATGGTGCCCGCGGGCAAGAAAGTGTGGGCGAACGCATCCACGAGCGATCCGACGCGACTGATCGCGATCGAGATGGTTCACGGGGCCGCAGGAAGTACGAAATGGGGCTCCACCCAACACTTCTGGTCCCCCCCCACCGAAGGCCGAGACTTCGACTTGAGCCCCAGCGCATTGAGCTCACTCGAGCCGTTCCGGGACTATCTGACCATCGTCAGCGATACGGATGTCGTCAACGCCGAAGCCGTCATTCCCGAGGAGATCGGGGGCGACCATTTTCGGTCGAGCTCGGTGTTCTTGACCCAGTCGCATCCCAAGCAGACCGAAAGCTCCGACGTCTTCGTCGGCGCGTCACTCGATCAGATCTACGCCAGCAAGTTCGGGCAAGAGACACCCATCCCATCGCTTCAACTGTGCATCGAAAGTGTCGACCAGGCCGGCGGGTGCGCCTATGGCTATTCCTGTGTCTATACCGACACGATCAGCTGGGCGTCACCGACCGAGCCCTTGCCCATGATCCGCGATCCCAGGGTCGCGTTCGACTTGCTCTTTGGAGCGGGGGGCAATGCGGAGGAGCGCGCCCGAAGGCGACGGACCAGCCGTAGCATTCTCGATTTCCTCATGGAACAGGTGGCCGATCTCGAGGGCAAGCTCGACGCCTCCGACCGCATGAGACTCGAGCGTTACCTCGACAACGTGCGAGAGATCGAGCGAAGAATTCAAAAGGTCGTCGAGCGGAACGCGAGCGGAGAGATGCGTGAGCTTCCCGAGGCCCCTGCCGGAGTGCCCGACTCGTTCGACGAGCACGTGAAGCTCATGTTCGACCTGCAAGCGCTGGCACTCCAGGCCGACATGACCCGGGTGTTCTCTTTCAAGATGGGCCGAGACGCATCGAGCCGGGTCTATCCCTTGAGCGGAATCGACAACGGATTTCATCCGGCGTCTCATCATGGTGACAAGGAACAGAACATCCAGGAGTTCTTCCAGATCAACCGGTACCACGTGAGCTTGATTCCCTATTTTCTGTCCAAGCTTCAATCCATCGACGAAGGCGAATCGACGCTCCTCGACAAGACCATGGTGCTCTATGGCTCGCCGATGGGCGACCCTCACGTCCACAATCACAAACGGTGTCCGTTATTCATTGCCGGCGGAGCGAACGGCGAGCTGGAAGGCGGCATGCACTTGCGAGCCAAACCGGGAACGCCGATGGCGAACGTGATGCTGACACTGCTCCACAAGCTCGGCGTGGAAGAAATGGATACGTTCGGGGATAGCACCGAGCCCTTTACGCTCTCGGTGTAGGCGAGAGGCGGTATGGACGGCAGGAGTGAGCGCATGCGTCAACGAATAGAGGGGATAAAGGGGATGACGCGGTTAGCGGGACTGGCATTGATGTCATGCACCATCGCCGCGTTCGTGACGACGTCGCCGCTCACGAGAGCGGCAGCGGAGAGCGTCCCGGATCTCGCCAAGCGAGGCGATGTCGACGGGCTGCGTCTGTTGCTCGACGAAGGGGGCGACAAGAACGCCGCACCCGGAGACGGCATGACCGGACTGCATTGGGCGGCACAACGAGGCAACATCGACGTCCTGACCCTCTTGCTCGACCGGGGCGCGGATCTCGAGGCAGCGACGCGCGTGGGCGGGCACACGCCGCTCCACGTCGCGAGCTCTTTCGGGCATCACGTGGTCGTCGAGGCACTCGCCAAAGCGGGGGCCGAGGTCGAAGCCCGCACCCAAACGGGGGCTACCCCGCTGCACTTCGCCGCCGGCTCCGGCAGCGCGGAGGCGGTGACCGCGCTCATCGCGCATGGCGCTTCGGTAGACGCGAAAGAGCCGCATTGGGGACAAACCGCTCTCATGTTCGCCGCCGCGGCAGGACGGACCGAGGCAGTCGGTGCTCTGCTCGAAGCGGGAGCCGATCCATCCCTGGCGGCGTCGGTGGTAGACATCAACGCTCGCAACAAGACAGACCAGGCGGAGCGGCGCGAGCGCAACAAGCGCATCGCCCAACTTCGCGCGGCCGCGAAGACGCCATCGGCCGAAGGCCCGGCGGGGACGACAGAGAACAACGCGGATCCCGGTGCAGATCTCGCGCCGCCGAAAAGTGCGGAGGAGATCGAGCGTCGTCAAAAAGAACGAGAGGAAGCCAATGAGAGGGGCAACGAGCCCGTCCCGCTCAACTACGCGGGTCTCGTCGGCACTCATGGTGGTCTAACGCCGCTTCTTCTCGCCGCCCGTGAAGGCTACGCCGACACCGTCGAAGCTCTCATCCAAGGGGGAGCCGACATCAATCAGCGGAGCGCCGGCAATGGGGCGACCCCGATGCTCGTCGCTACCATCAACGGTCACTTCGACCTCGCGATGAAGCTCTTCGGGATGGGGGCGGACCCGAAGCTCACGAGCGAAGACGGCGCTACATCGCTCTACGCGGCATTGAATATGCACTGGGCGCCGAAAGCGCGTCACCCGCAACCGGTGAACTACCAGCAACAAGAGACGACCTATCTGCAAATGATGGAGGCGCTCTTGAAAGCCGGTGTCGACCCCAATAGCCGACTGAAGAAAACTCTCTGGTACACGACTTACAACCGCGACATGCTCGGGGTGAACCGGGCGGGCGCCACTCCGTTTTGGCGGGCGGCGCATGCGCTGGACATCCGCGCGATGAAGTTGCTTCTCGCTTATGGCGCCGATCCTGGAATTCCGACCATCAAAGTCCCGGAGCGGCGCCGACGCGGCGGTGACGACACCGATCACTCAGGCCTGGCCTCGGTGCCTTTGGGGGGACCTGCGGTCTATCCTATCCACGCGGCTTCCGGCGTCGGACATGGCCAAGGCTTCGCGGGCAACACGCATCGCCACGTTCCTAACGGATGGCTACCTGCAGTGAAGTTCTTGGTGGAAGAGCTGGGAGCCGACGTCACCGTCCGCGATCACAACGGATATACCGTGCTTCACCACGCGGCGTCTAGAGGTGACAACGAGCTCATTGAGTATCTGGTGTCGAAAGGCGCCGACGTCACCGCCGTGAGTCGGAGTGGGCAGACGACCGCGGACATGGCCAACGGCCCCGTCCAGCGCGTGAGCCCTTTTCCGGAAACGGTAGCGCTGCTGGAGAGTCTGGGCTCCAAGAACAACCACAACTGCGTCAGCTGCTGAGCACGCTCTAGTCCCCTGGACCTCGCGAACCGAGCCACGAGCCATGTCTTCGCGCTCCCCGTCGTCTCTTCGCCGCCGTCACCCGCTCACGGCCGCGCTGGAGAGGATCGGCGGTGCCCTCTTCGCTTTCGGCCTCGTCGCGACCGCCTGTACCAGTCCGCAAACGGCGCCGCCACCGAGTAACGATCTGCTCATCGTCGGCTATGATCGCGAGCCGGATACGCTGAACCGATTCTCCACCCATATCCTCGAAGACATCATGATCTGCATCAGCGAGGGCTTGACGGTCTGGGACGAGAACATGGACGTCGTACCCGTGCTGGCGGAAGTCGTCCCCAACGAGGAGAACGGTCTCGTCCGGGTCCTCGACGATCAGACGATGGAAGTCACGTGGAAGCTCCGGCCCGACGTGACCTGGCACGACGGAGCGCCGTTTACGTCGCAAGACGTCGCGTTCACCGTGAAGGCCATCAACGACCCCAACTACAACCCCGAATCCACCGAAGGGTTCGACCTCATCGTCGCCGTCGAAACACCGGATCCGCAGACCGCCATCGTTCGATACCGAGAAGTCTATGCCGCTTATCAAGA
>JAJCXL010000323.1 GCA_029263435.1 Acidobacteriota bacterium
TGCGCGATGGATGGCGGAGCGAGGCGAGAGGTCGAAGTCGAGCACTCGGGTGGCTGCAACCGTGCCCGCTGGATTACGGAGGTCGGAGACGAGGCGATACCGCCCTGACTGCAGACCTTCGAGTGGGATGCGCACGACCACGGGGCGCTCGTAGAAGTCGAGCCGGTGGCTCTCGCTCCGGACGGGCTCCGGGAGAACCTCGCCGGATTCGTTGTGCGCGAGCACTCGGGTATGAAGCTCGTAGTCCGGCGGAATGTGCGCGACCGGTATGTGGGCCATCAAGTAGTCACCGACGGCCAAGGTTTTCTTGGCGTTCGGATCGAGCGCGACGGCACCGAGCTGATAAGTGCGATAGGGGGGCAGCTGGTCCGGGTCGATCTTCATCCGTCCCATGCCGTAGAGCGGGATGGGATCTCCCATCCACGGCTCGCTCTCTCGATACTCCGGAACGGAGAGGTCGGTCTCGAAAATCGTGTACTCGGTCCGCGCCTGGTTCTTCAAGACCACGCGAAATCGGAACTCGCCGGCGGCCAACGGGAACATGTCGCGATAGGCGAAAGCTCGAGAAGCGACGTCTCGAAACTGCGATTCGGTGAGCTGGATGAACGGCTGTTTGGTGAAGCTGTGCACGACGACGGAATCGTCTTCGGTGGTGACCTCTGCGCGGACTTCGAAGCTCGTGTAGTACGCGTTCTTCTTGGGATCATGCGCGAGGGTCATGTTTTGGGGCGCGATCTCGATGCTGAAGTGCACGAAGCTCGTGTCGTTGGGTCCGGGGAGAACGTTCGCGAGCCCTTGATTCGGGACGTAGTTGAACAAGTACTCGGACTCGACCAGCCCGCGCGCCGCGTTGGCGTCGTTGACATATCGAGTGTCCACGCGGCGATGGGGAGACACGTAGATATCCGAGAGCAGCGCCTGAAAATCGAGTCCGGAGCGCTCCGGCTGGTGGATGTTGGCCATCACTCCCTGATCGGCTCGGAGAGTGAAGGCGGCGTGAGCTAAACTCGGGCTCATCTCCTGCAGCAGCGTATAGGCCTCCATGCGGGCCTCTTCAGGGTTCATGGGTTGCGCCGGCATCAGGTCGTTCACTTCGTCCAAGAAGTGATTGAACATCCGATAGGGGCCGACGGCGTGCTCCTGGAAGAAAAGAAAGTTGAGCGGCGGAAGACCTTTCTCCCGTTGTTGCTGATAGAACCACACCTCGGTCGGATAGAGCATGGGCACGGACGTGAAGTCCTCCCGATCGTCCGGCTCGCCGAGGATGATGTAGATCCTCCCGCGATCCGTCATCCAGCCCGGCATCGCGGACTCTCGACTGAAGAAGTTGTTGACGTGATCGAGACGCCGATAGTGCTCTTCTTTGAACTCGTTCACCGGAGTGATCGGATCCGGGTCGCGGCGCTGCCAAAACGCACCCACGAAGGCCACCCGTTCTTCTTCGGACTCGAGGTCGAGAAACGCTTCGCGCTCCTCGTCGGCCATGATGTAGTTGACTTCTTTCTCGAGCCAATCCCGGTATTCTTCCGATAGCCGATCGACGCGGTCGTCCACGGCAAGCGCCAGAAAGAGAGCGAGAAGCGCGCTTTTCATGCGTTCACGGTAGCCCTCGGCTTCACGAGAGTCAAGACCCGCCCGAGCGCCCACGGGGCCGCGAGAACGAGGAAGAAAAACGACGGCATCACGAAGCGGGGCATTTCTCCGGAAGGGAAGTTCTGAATGTACGCGAAAGGAATCAAGTGGCACAGATAAGCGGCGGTGAGGAAGCGGGAGGGGCCGGTGAGCGCCCGTACGAGGCCCATCAGCCCAAGACCGACCGTCACGAGACCGACGATGGGAAAATGTCGGAGGCCGTTCCAAAAGGTACCGACGGGGAGCGTCGTCATGCCCACCACGTGCCCGCGAATCAAGGCAGCACCCCGCCCGAAGTCGGTGAAGTAGCGGGTCCATGGGACCGACCCTTGGGAGGTGTCTAGCCCTTCCGCGCGTAGCCAAAACTCGGTGTGAAAGCTGATGCTGTAAAACGGGTCGTGATGCGCGACGCCGTTCGCGATGAGAAAAGGAAGAACGAGAGCCGCGAGCGCGACCGCGGATAGAGCACCGTAGCGAAGGCGCTGGTCGGAGGGCATCGACCACAGCTTCAAGGCCAGTAACGGCACGACGAAAGACAATGCGCTCAACCGGATCAGGCACAGGGCGGCGGCTAGGGTCCCGGCGACGAGCCCGCGCGTTCTCGTACCCGTCCAGATGAACGTCGCGCCAATGAAAGCGAGAAGGAAAAACGAGTACGCGCTCATGCGGTAGCCGCTCGGAGCCTCCGCGATCAGCCATTCGTGCAGCGCGACCGGCACGAGTAGCGATAGCGCCCACCACCAGCCGTAGAGCTTGCGGGCGATCCCCCAAAACAAGATCAGGCCGGCGCAAGAAAAGAAAGCGCTTTGCACCAAGATTCCGATCTCACTCCCAAGAAGCCATACGAAGGGTGCGCACAGGGCGATGTAAAACGGCTCGCGAAACGAAGGTCGATAGAAGCCGAGCCACGAGAAGCTCTCCAGCCTGTCGAGATAACTCCGGACGTCTGCCCGGTACGGGTCCTCCGGCGCCGTGTCTTCGTTGAAAACGGAGTACCCAGGCACCCACGGCGCGAGCGCCTCGCTTCCACCTCGCCCGGAATGGATCTGAACGGCGGCCGCACGTAGGAAGCAGCCGTAGCCAAGGATGAGAATTGTTGCCGAAAGGGGGATCCATCGCCGGCTCCGGATTTGGATGCGTTGCCGGGAGAGGTGTCTCAGCAGTCCGAAGGTCGCGAGCCACCAGGTCGATAGCAAGGCCAAAGACGCGTTCGCGGACCCACGTGCCGAGCTCCTCGATGGTGCCCCTTCCGCGCGGATGAAAAACTCCAGCGGCAAGAGCTCGACGGCTCGCGGAGAGTCCCATCCCCAGCGAAGATGCGCGGGGCCGCCGAGCTGGTGGTAGCGCAACACGATGCGGTGCTCACCCTTGGCGAGACGGAGTGTCGCGCTCTCGACGAAGGCGTGATCGCCCATCTCCAAACGGCACCCGTCGTCGCAGTCCAGCTCGACATCGTAGTCGCCGTCGACCGGTACCTCGATGACGGCGGAGAGCTCGACAGCGACCGCTCTGCGCTTGCCGGTCAGCCGCCTCAAGTCCCGTCGTCGCTCGAGATCGAGCGTTGGCGCCACGACGGACCGTTCGCCGTCGATGGTCACCGTGACCCCGAGGGGTGCCGCCAGCGCACGATGGCGCCATAGCGTGAGCCCCGCGAAGGAGACCGCCAAGACGAGCGCGAGCGCGACCTCGCGTCGACCCAAGCGGACGTCGTCTCGTTGAGGAGAAGTGAAGTAGACGATCACAGCCGCCGCGAGCAGCCACCGCCAGGACGTTTCGGGGACGATGAAAGATCCGAAGCGAGCTCCCTGCTGACCCAAGAGGATCCAAACGGCCAGGCCGCTCGGAGCGAAGAGTCTTACTCGGTCCACAAGGGCTCGCCTTCGGGAAGCCGTCGGCAAAACATATCGAGCGCGCTGTCGACGCTGGCGGGGTCCGTCCCGTCGAAGGTGACCTTGGTCTCGTAGCGAGGATCCTGGAATCGTGGATAGGACCCGACATCGACGACGCCGAACTCCTCGACGATAGCGTCGAGAATCGGCTTGAGCGCCGCTTCGTCGAGCTTGGTATAGGCCGCGCGTGACACGAAGGGAAGCCCGCCCACGAGGTGCTCGCGGATGATGTCGAGCTTCATGACGAAGATCTCCGGCACCCCGGGAAGGATCCAGACGTTGCCACACACGGTGAGAGGCCATGGAGAGCGCGCGATGGTCAAAGCTCTCGAGCCTTCCGGGACCCGTGCGAGCAGGAGGTGGTTCGGAGTGACCGCTTCACCATAATGTTGACGGAGGAGATCTTCCAGGCGTGGATCCGTAGTGACCCGAACGGCGAACGCGTTGGCGATCGCAGCCATCGTCACGTCGTCATGGGTAGGGCCGATACCGCCGCTGGTAAACACGTGATCGAAGGAAGCGGACAGGGCCGTTATCTCAGAGGCGATGGCCTCGAGGGTGTCGGGGACCACGACCACTCGCTCGAGCACGACGCCTTTTTCACGAAGTACCTGGGCCAGCGCGAACGTGTTCGTATCGCGGATCTTGCCCCCGAGGATCTCGTTGCCTATGACGAGAGCGGCCGCTCGGATCATCGAAGCTTCAGCGAACGGAGAGCTCGGGGACGGGGACGAGAAGCATCTGTTTCGAGCTCGTCACGAGCAGGTCCAGTTCTTGCGCCCACGGTTGTTCTCGAATCTCTCGTAGATAAGCGTGAAAGTCTCCCAGCGAGCCGACCCGAAGGACACGCACGTAGTCCCATCCGCCGGAGATGAGATAGGGACCGCTCTCGCTTCCCGACAGATCGATGTCGAGGTCCTTCTCCCACGGGAGGATCGTCTCCCGCAGGAGCGTCTCGAAGCGTGCCGTCGCTCCGGGAGCGATCTCGAGCGACAGCCACACCGCGAGGGCGGCGCCGTCTCGGCTGCCCCAAGACAGCGCGTCGTGAATCTCGACGAACTCGTCGCGATGGGATTGGCTCAAGGCCCCGATCTCACCGTAGACGGCACCCACCGATGTCCCATGCTTCGCCGCGCTTTCGCGAAGGGCACGGTTCGACGCGTCCATGCCCTCCATCCCGTCGAAGCTCGACACCACCATGAGGTCGAGAGGCTCCGGGCTCTCTGCCTCCCGATATCCACGAAATCGAAGCATCGGAGCATTGTCGACATAGAGGGGCAGGGCTCGCTCACGAAAAACCGTCGTGGCGTCAGCGCTCCTTCCGGGCTGAAACTTGAACGTCACGATCTGTCGAACTTCGCTGCCGGCGGGTTGCGCCATCGCTGCAAGGATGAGATAGAGCGCGGGAAGGTTCGTCATGAGACGGATTCTCTCAAAGCTGGCGGCGGTCCGCACTCGATCGTTACCGGGGGCCCGGAGGCTCGGGGTGGGAATCGCAGATAGTGCGCATGCAGCAGATAGCCCGTCTCGCCCGGTAGAGTGCGGGTGTCGGCGGCCGGGACGCCTCCCGGAGGATACAGGGCGTCTCCTTTCAGAGGGTGACCGATAGTTGCGAGGTGGATGCGAATCTGGTGAGCACGTCCGGTCTCTATCTGGATCTCGAGCAGAGACGTCTGGTCTCCGCCGACATCCCGAAACTCGAGGACCCGCACGTGGGTGAGGGAAGCTTTCCCGGTGGACGAAAAGCCCGCCACCGATCCGAGGACCTTATGTGGCACTGGGCCTACGGGTGCGTCGATCGAGATGTCGCGCTTGGGCAGGTGGCCGAGCGCGAGTGCGCGGTAGCGGCGGATCACCGCGCCGTCTTGCCACGCGCGGGTCATACGTTGCCGCGCGGCGCTGTTTCGAGCGAAGAGCGTGATGCCCGAAGTCCCTCGGCCTAGGCGGTGCATCGGGCTCGCGCCTGGAGCAAAAGCTTCGACGCGCCGAAGCAGGGTGTGCTCGTAATAGCCGCCTCCGGGCATGGCGGGGAGCCCACGAGGCTTGGCGACGGCGAGCACGTCCTCGTCGGAATAGAGGACCGCGAAGCTCAGCGGTGCGTTTGGCTCGACCCACGGAGGTCGGTGCCAGCTCAACGTTTCATTCGATTGCAATCGATGGCGCGCGTCGACGGGCTTTCCGTCGATTCGGACCCGACCGGCGCCGATGCGTTGGCTCCAAGTCGTTTCACTCGAGTGTCGATAGCGAGACGACAAATAGGCGAGGACCGATTGGCCGGCCGCGGTGCCGTCCACCCGCTCACGATAGCAATAGCCTGCGTTGGGCCTCCCCGTCATTCGACGGATCGTCTGGCTTTTCTGCGGCAGGTGCAAGTACCGAGAGGCTCGAGCTAGCAGCCCGTGGTGAAAGTAACGGCCGCATTCGACCGGCGATGCATCCCGTCTGACCGCGTTGCTCCTCCCTCAAATATGCCCAATATTCTCAGTCGTCGCGCCTTGTCAGACGGGCGCCTCGCCAGTCTCGGTGCCACGCCGCACTTCCACCACGGGCTGCTAGCGCTGGCCGATCACGTAGGCGATCCAGGCTTCTTCATCGCCCCCGCGTCGGACCCGGCGGAAAACGCCGTTGCCTTCGCCGCTCTTACGATCCGTGCCTTCCCATAAAACATGGATGTCTCGAAAGCCGGTGTCGGTCATGAGCTCGATCATCTCGGGCAGCGTCCACAGTCGCCAGTCATAGGTGAACGCATTCCTCAATCGGGTGCCGTCGGGAAACTCGAAATGAATCTTGCACAAAATCTCAGCGGTGATGGGATCGAAATCGGCTTGGTCCCACACGTAGGTAAAGCCTTCGACCTTCTTGCGCTCTTCCATCAAGAACTGAGACTGTCCGCCGCCCCATGCGTCGAGGACGAATAAACCGCCTGGCTTCAATCCCTGATAGGCGTTGTCGAAATAACGCCCCAAGTCGCGGCGGGTCTTGAAGACCGAGTAGCTGAAGTTCAGCGCTGCCGTGAGCTCCGCCACGGGCTTACGCACGTCGGCCACGTCACCGCGAACGAGCTGGACGCGGTCTTGGGCCTCGGGTGAAAGCCGGGAGACGTTGTGTCGAGCGGCCCAGTCGAGGGTCGGCTGATCCAAGTCGACCCCCATCGCGTGGTTGTCGCGATGGAGCTGGACGAATGCCGACGAGAGGATTGCGGTGCCGCAAAAATCCTCTCGGAACGACCGCAGCGGCTCCCCGGTGTACTTCTTGTAGTAGCGCGCGAAGAAGCGGGCGTCGTCCTCTGGTGCTTGGACGCTCATTTCGTAGAGAGCGTGCTTGTCGACCCGACGAGCGGTGAGCTTCGATTTTTTCTGGGGCACGAGCGAATCTCGAGAGGGAGGGTGGCGCGAACGGGACACTAGTGAACGGTGTAGGGCTCGCTTAGCGTGAAGGGGGCGATCTCGGCCTCGAACGCGGAGCCGTCCTCGACGAGCATGTGATACGTCCCGTGCATCGTGCCGAAAGGGGTGGAAAGAGGGCATCCGGAGGAGTACTCGAAGTGCTCTCCCGGTGCGAGGACCGGCTGCTCGCCGACGACTCCGTCTCCGCGGACCTCGTCTGTCTCGCCATCGGCGTTCTCGATGATCCAGTGTCGACTGATGAGCTGAACGGTGCGCGAGCTCTCATTGGTGATCGTCACCGTATAGATGAAGAACCATTGATGGTGTCCCGGGTGGGACTGTTGCGGCGAAAAACGAGAGACGACGCGGACCCGCACACCACTCGTTACGGCTTCCGAGTTGAACTCGTCCTGACGTCCTTCCAATTTCATCAACGGCGCGAAAATCCTATCACGCTGGGGCGGTGAGACACCCACAGTTTTTGTGGATAACTATGTTGAAAAGTTGTGGCGGCGAGGCTGTTTACCCCTGCCCCCGTGGGGTGGGTAACAGTCTGCACAATAGTTGAGCATTTAACGTACATCGCTATTTGTATGTCATTGCACGGTTTTAGTGCCTGTTTGTTCGGCAGAAATGAGGTTGGAAGCGTGTAAATCAATGGGTTCAATTTTACGTTTGCGGAGGTCGAGGAGGGACGTTCTCTTGTGCAAGAAAGCGGCGGATGACAGGTTTCTTCGGCCGGCCTAGCGGTTCGACGAACAAAAGTCCGGGAGCCGAGAGCTCACGGGCTCGCCGTTTCTCGCGGCCCGTTCCAGTGTTTTCTCAGCTCGTCGCTGAGCTGATAGACGGCCATCGCGTAGTACACGCTGTGGTTGTAGCGCGTGATCACGTAAAAGTTGTCGAAGCCCAGCCAGTATTCGGGGCCCGCCGGGTTGCGGAGCGTGAGCGGGATCGAGCTCCGGGATTGATCGAAAGCTCCTCGAGCGGTGATACCGAGTCCGCTCAACTCCTCCAAACTCCAGCGAGTGCTCAACTCGGCGTTTGCGAACGTTTCGTCGGCACCGGGTGCCACGCTGGCCGCCACGGCGATGGGTGCGTCCCGCTGCCATCCGTATGCGGTCAGATAGTTGGCGACGCTGCCGATGGCGTCTGATGGGTTGCCGAATAAATCTCGTTTCCCGTCGCCGTCGAAATCGACCGCGTAACGCCGATAGCTTCCCGGCATGAACTGCGCGATCCCCATCGCGCCGGCGTAGGAGCCCACCGGATCGTTCAGCATCAAAGGCTCCTCCAACCCGAGGAGCAAGAACTGCTCCAGCTCGAGTCGAAATAGCTGGGAGCGCCTCGGATAGTTGAAAGCCAGCGTCGTCAACGCTTCGAGAACGTTGAACCGCCCGCTGTTCTTGCCGTAGTGGGTCTCGACCCCCAGGATCGCGACAATCACTTCCGGAGGCACGCCGTAGCGATCGCTGGCGAGGGCCAGGGCTCGCTCGTGCTCCTCCCAGAACTGAGCGCCGCGGTCGAGCTTCTCGCGGGTGACGAAGCGCGCGCGGTACTCACTCCAAGAGAGGGGCTTGCTCTGCTTATCCATCAGCGAGACGATGCGCGGAAGGAACTGGATTTTTCCGAAAGTCTGCGCGAGCGTGGCTCGATCGAAACCGTGTTTTCCTACCATCTCGTCGATGAACCCGGTCACCGCGGGATCGCTCGTCGCCGGTTGGGCGAGACAAAACGATGGCAGAACGGCAAAGAGACACGTGAGCCCAACAACTACAATCCGTTGCATCGTAAAAGAGTGTAACCCCCTAAGCCCTTGTAACGAAGGCCTTTCTCGTATTATAACTCACGAAAGATGGAGATTGTGGCAACGGGCGGGCCTCTGGGCGCCGAAATTCGAGGGCTCGATGCGAGTCGTGAGCTCGACGCTGCGACGAGAGGTCGGCTAAAGCTCGCGCTGCTCGAGCACTTGGTGCTGTTCATCCGAGATCAAGACTTGAGTGAGCAAGCACAGGTCGACTTCAGCCGACACTTCGGCACTCCGGAGCCTCACGTGCGGGAGCAACCCGAGGGTCGGCTCCGCGAGATCTTCGTCGTGTCGAATGTTTCCACGAACGGCAAGCCACTCGGAGCGCTCGGCAACGGCGAGCTCACCTTTCACTCCGACTTGTCCTACCTTCCGGTTCCGGGGTCTTATTCGATCGTCCATGCCCTCGAAGTTCCCAAGCGCGGGGGAGACACTCAATGGGCGAACGCCTACGCGGCCTATGACGCGATGGACGACGAGCTGAAGACGCGCGTGCTCCATCTGCGCGCTTTGCACCGGCATGGCGAAGCCTCGCAGAATCACGACACCCCCGTGTTCCACCCCGTCGTGAGAACCCATCCGGAGACCCGCCGGCGGGCAACCTATGTGAGCCCCCAGTTCACTCGCGCGATTGAAGGACTCGAGCGAGAGGAGAGCGACGGGCTCCTCGAACGTTTGCTCCGTCATGTGACGAGCGCGCGTTTCGTTTGGACGCATAAGTGGAAGGCAGGAGATCTCGTGATCTGGGACAATCGATGCACGATGCATCGCCGAGAGCCCTTTCCTCCTTCCGCCCGCCGCATCCTCAAGCGCACCCAAATTTTCGGGGACCCCCCCTTTCTCGAGCCGTGAGTCTCTACCGGGTAGGTCTCGTTGTCTCGGTGGTGGTCGTCGTCATCGGGATGGGTCCGCTGGCGGCCCCGTCGGATGGTGAGCCCCGCGCGATTCTGTTCTCGTGGGATGGCGCGGGCTACGAGATGACCTCCAAGCTCCTCGCGGAAGGAAGATTGCCGAACCTCCAGCGAATGATCCGCGAAGGCGCGTGGTCGGATGGCATGGTGACGAGCTTCCCGACGAAGACCGCCGCCGCCCACGCGGTGTTATTCACCGGCTACTATGGGCATCGGAGCGGCATTACCGGAAACGCGCTCCTGCGTCATCCAGTGTCGGAGCACGACCGGCTCGACATGGAGAGCGGCTATTTCGGTAATGCATTGCGCGTCGATCCGATTTGGAATCTCACCGCGCGTGCCGGGCGGGAAGCCTACGCGCTTCACGCCACCCAGGCGTACCCTTTCGATGCGAGCCTCCGCGATCTCTCCCCCGAAGCACGACGTCATCTCAAGTTGATACACGGCTACACGGGCGCGGAGCACCGTGGGGAAGCCCTCGACGAGCACTCGGCGCCCTTCATTCCAATCCGAGGTTGGGCGATACCGGAAGCGCGGAGCGCGTGCGCGTCCGCGGCGACCTTCGACGTCGGCGATGCGAGCTTTCACGCGCTGTTCTTCGACGATCCGCTCGACCCCACCGTCGGCTGTGACACGCTCGGCGTCGTCACCAACGCCGACGCGACCAGCTTTCAGGCTCGCGTCAAACCTGGAGAGAGCGGTTCTTTTTCGGTGCCGATCCGTACGACGATCCGAGGCTCGGAGGCATGGTTCTCGATTCGGGTATTCGAGTTGAGCGAAGACGGTACCCAATTCTTGATGTACCGCTCCGGCGCCGCCGCTTTGGCGCTATCGAACCCGGAGACCGCCGGAGCCGGCCTGCCGGTCATGCAAGTTTTTGCGGGCAACAGTGGCAGCGGTGCTTACGGCTCGGGCGGGCTCGGAGTCCCGATCCACGAAGGCGGTGATGGGACGGCGGAAGCGCGTTTCCTGGAAACGTTGGCCCATCTTCAGGCACAGCTCATGGGACAAGCGCGCGTCGTGCTCGAGCAGGACTATGGCCTCGTCGTGTTGTACAGCCCCACGACCGATGACGTCGCGCACGAGCTCGCGGGCGTCGTCGAGCCGACGGTCGAGGGGTACGACGAAGCGCGGGCGGCGCGAACCTGGGAGACCCTTGCCCATGGCTTCGAGCTGCAGGATCAAATGCTTGGCTTGGCTCTCGACGCCGCCTCGCGCGACGACGCTCATGTCGTTCTCGTCAGCGATCACGGTATGGCGGCCACCAACCGGTTGCTTCACGTCAACGTCGCGCTCGCCGAGTCGGGTTTGTTGGGGCTTCATCCGGACAAGACGATCGATCTCTCCACGACTCGCGCGATGGCGCTCCCGCCGACCGACGGCTCGATCGCGATCAATACCAACGATCGCCTCGGAGGCATCGTGCTACCCGAGGAGCGCGAGCTCGTGCTCGAGCAAGTGCGACGAGCTCTGGAGGCGATTAGGGATCCCGACTCGGGAGAGCGAGTCGTCACCGCGATGTTCGAGCCGGCGACGGAGGGCTTGCTCCAGCCCGGCGGAAGCTCGACGGGGGATCTTTTTCTCGACTACCTCCCGGGCTACTATCCGAGCGCATCCACGGCGGGGGAGGTGGTGATCGAGCGGATGGCCCCTCGAGGCAATCACATCTTCGTCCCGACTCGACGAAGCATGCTCGCGATCTTGGGAGCATGGGGACCGCGCATCCGCGAAGGAACCCGGTGGGGGAAGACGCGCGCGATCGACGTCGTTCCTACGGTTTTGGATCTTCTCGAGCTCGCCCCTCCGGCGGATCTGCCCGGGAGGAGCCTTGCGACGCCTCGACCGCTCCTCCACTCGCGCTAGCTTACTCGAGGGCCGAAAACGGCTTGGAGCTTCGCAGCGGAGCGATCGGGAAAACATAATCGCGCCGACCTTCGTATGGTGGATCGAGCGTCCGTTGACCGCGAGACGGTCGGGATGTTCGAATTCGGACAGATCCTCGAGCGGACGCCAGGTGGGAGATGCGATTAGTGCTGTCGAATCAAGGGGATACCGATGGCCTTCGATTGGCACACAACTTGCGATTGTATTACCCGTCGCCCGCATCCCTGATGTGGGCCGGTAAGCTGCATTAATATAGATAGAGATGG
>JAJCXL010000324.1 GCA_029263435.1 Acidobacteriota bacterium
GGCTCCCTCCTCAGAGCGAGTCTGCGAGCTCGACGAAAGTTCTCACCGCGAATCCGGTCGCCCCTTCCGGGTAGTACTTCCAACGTTTTTCGAGGATGAACGGCCCGGCGATGTCGAGGTGCGCCCAAGCGGCTCCGTCAGGAACGAACTCTTGCAAGAATAGACCCGCGGTGATGGCTCCGGCGAGCTTCCCCCCGATGTTGTTCAGATCCGCATAAGGGGTCTTCAAGAGCTCGCGATATTCTTCGACGAGTGGAAGCTCCCAGAACGCTTCGCCCTGCCGAGCGCCGGCATCGATGACGGAGCGAACGAGCTCGCGATCGTTTCCCATGATCCCCGCGACGGAAGTGCCGAGCGCTCGCACGACAGCGCCGGTCAGAGTCGCGGCGTCCACTATGTGGGTCGCGCCCTCTTCGCCGGCCCGCGCAAGGGCATCGGTCAGCACCAGACGGCCTTCAGCGTCGGTGTTGTCGACCATCACCGATTTGCCGTTCTTGGCGACGAAGATGTCGCCCGGACGCTGAGCCTCCGGCCCCGGAAAGTTCTCGGCCGCGGCGACGATACCCGTGACGGCGATGGACGGCTTGCGTTTGCCGATCGCAGCCATCGCGGCCAGCACGGCGGCACCGCCCGCCATGTCGCCCTTCATCATCCACATCCCTTCGGACGGTTTGATGGAGATGCCTCCGGTGTCGAAGGTAATGCCTTTGCCGACGAGCGCGAGGTGGCGCTTCGACTTTTTCTTCGGCCGATAGCGCAAGACGATCAAACAGGGCGGATAGATGCTTCCTTTGCCCACCGCGACGAGGCCGCGATACTTTTGTTTCTCGAGCTCCCGGCCGCTGACGACCGTCACCTCGAGCCCTGAAGCCGAAGCGATGCGTCTCGCCGCCTGCGCGAGCACCTTTGGATAGACCTGGTCGCCGGGTTCATTGACGAGCTCCCGCGCCCGGTTGACCTCCTCGCCAAGCACGCGTGAGCTCTTGAGCTCGCTATCCGCAGCCTTCTTGTCCTCCGCGCGACAAACGATGGAGGCAGAGATCTTCGCCTCGGTTCGCTCCTGACGATAGTTATCGAACCGATAGTCGCCGATGACCAACCCTTCGGTGACGCAGCCGACGAAGCCCGCCCCCGCGGCGGAGTTGAGCAAGAAGGCGACGCGCGAGTAGCCGTAATCCGCCGCGCAGGAGAGTGCGCGCGCTGCGAAAATCTTCATACCTTCCCGGAGCCCGTAGACCTTCTCGTGCTCGGACGAGAAGACGACGAGCGTACTCACCGAGTCGCCGCTCGCGAATTGATGGACCCGCTCTCGACGACAATTCCCGCGACGAAATGCGCGCCGCGCCTCCGAAAGTGCCTGACCGAGTGCCGAGTCGTCCGCGTCGAACAGTTCGAGCTTCGGGTCCACGACGGCCACGACGAGATCCGCGCGTAGCTTCGACACCGGTTGTACTGAAAGTGCGATTTTCACCATTTCCTATTCCGCCTCGTCCGCGTATTGCTCTTTCAAACTCTCGACCACTGACGGATCCGCCAGTGTCGTGGTATCTCCCAAGGCTTTGCCTTCCGCGATATCTCGCAGTAGCCGCCGCATGATCTTACCCGAGCGCGTCTTGGGAAGATCCGCACTCAGGATGATGTCGTCCGGCCTCGCGATCGCCCCGATCCTCTTGACGACGTGCTGCTTCAAATCGTCGATCAACGATGGATGGGCAACGACGCCCTCCTTCAAAGTGACGAAAGCGGCAACCGCCTGTCCTTTCAGGTCGTGGGCACGGCCGACCACCGCCGCCTCGGCGACGTCCGGATAGTCGACGAGCGCGCTCTCCACTTCCATCGTGCCGATCCGATGTCCCGAGACATTGAGCACATCGTCGACCCGACCAAGGATCCAAAAATAGCCGTCCTCGTCTCGTTTCGCGCCGTCCCCCGGAAAGTAGACATCGTTGGACCACTTGGTCCAATAAGTGTCGACGTAGCGCTGCGGGTCGCCGTAGATCCCTCGGAGCATGGCGGGCCAGGGACGCTTGATCGCGAGAAACCCGCCGCCGACGTCGATGCTAGAGCCGGAGCCGGTCAAGATGTCCATCTCGATCCCAGGAAACGCCTTGGTGGCCGAGCCGGGCTTGAGCTCCGTCACCCCTGGTAGCGGGGCACACATGATCGCGCCGGTCTCCGTTTGCCACCAGGTATCCACGACCGGACAGCGGCCCGCGCCGATGAACTCGTGATACCACATCCACGCTTCCGGATTGATGGGCTCCCCCACCGTGCCCAATAGCCGCAACGACGTCAGGTCATGCTTCGCCGGCCAGTCGGTACCCCATTTCATGAACGCGCGGATCGCGGTCGGTGCGGTGTAGAAGCACGTCACGCCATAACGCTCGATAATCGACCAGAACCGGTCTTTGTCCGGCCAATCAGGAGAGCCCTCGTACATCACCCCGGTCACTCCGAGCGCGAGCGGACCATAGACGATGTAGCTGTGCCCCGTCACCCATCCGATATCCGCCGCGGCCCACCAGACGTCGTCGTCTTTGAGATCGAAGACGTAGCGGGCGGTGGCCGCCACCTGGGTGAGATAGCCACCGGTCGTATGCACGATCCCTTTGGGTTTTCCGGTGGTACCCGAGGTGTAGAGGATGTAGAGCATGTCCTCGGCGTCCATGGGCTCCGGCTCGCAATAAGCCGCGACACCGTCCATGAGGTCATGCCACCAGTGATCTCTTCCTTCTTCGAAATGAATCTTGAAATCATCGCGTTGGACGACGACGACATTCTCGATCGACTCGGCGCCGACGAGGGCCTCATCCGCGAATTTCTTCAGCGGGACGATGTTTCCCCGACGGTAGCCTCCGTCTGCAGTGATCAAGAGCTTCGCCTGCGCATCATTGATGCGATCTCTCAACGAATCAGCGGAGAACCCGCCGAAGACGACGCTATGCACTGCTCCTACCCGAGTGCAGGCGAGCATCGCGATCGGAAGCTCGACGACCATCGGGAGATAGATCGCGACGCGATCTCCTTTGCCCACCCCGAGCTTCTTGAGAACGTTCGCGAATCGATTGACCTCACGATAGAGATCCCAATAGGTG
>JAJCXL010000325.1 GCA_029263435.1 Acidobacteriota bacterium
GCTGTTCGTGGCCATGCTCCTCGCGTTCGTGCTCCAGCCGTTCTACCGGTTCTTCGAAAAGCGCCTACCGGCCGTGGTCGCGGTCACCTGCGTTTTCCTTACCATCCTGCTCCCGCTCATCGTGTTTGGCTGGGTGTTTGGCGCGCTCGTCATCACCCAAGGCGCCGACTTGTTGCAGCGACTGCCCGAGCTCAACGAGCGTGCGAGGACGTTCTTCGAGAACAACTGGCCCCAAGTCCAAACGCTTTGGGAGCAGTACGGAATGACCGGACGGCTCGAAGCGTTCGTGTCAGAGCAGGCGGACGCGCTGTGGAAGACCTTTAGCGGCGTCATGCAATCCGCGGCCACCGCGGGGGCCAGTGCTTTTCGCAGCGTTGCGGGCGCGCTCGGATGGTTCGTGCTACCGGTCTATCTCGCGTTTTTTCTGATGACGCCGCCGCTGCCTCGCGATCACTGGGGATCTTTTCTGCCGTTTCTCAAGGCGGACACCCGCGAAGACGTCGTTTATCTCGTGCGCGAGTTCATCAACATCTTGGTGTCGTTTTTTCGAGGGCAGCTCATCGTCGCCTTCGGCCAGGGCATTTTGTTCGCGATAGGCTTTGCCGTCGTGGGACTGCAGCACGGGTTCATCATCGGTATTTTGCTGGGATTTCTGAACATCATTCCTTATCTCGGAAGCATGCTCGGGCTCGCGATTGCGCTCCCGCTCGCGCTGTTTCAAAGCGACGGCGGGGTGACCACACTGGCCGCGGTCGTCATCGTTTTCATCGTGGTGCAGTTGATCGAAGGCTACGTCCTCACCCCGAAAGTCATGGGCGATCGCACCGGGCTGCATCCGCTCGCGATCATGGTCGCGCTGTTCTTCTGGGGCACGGCCTTCGACGGCATCGCGGGGATGATCTTGGCGATCCCGCTGACGGCGTTTCTCGTCGTGTTTTGGCGGCTCGCGAAGACGAAGTACATCTCCGAGATCGTTTGAGCGAGGGCGCCGGAGCTCAGAGGCCGCCGAGGTCGAGAGCGCGCGCAATCTCGGTGAGTTTTCGCTGCACCTTCCGCGTGTTGTCGGGTCCGGTCCTCAAGAGCTGCTTCTGGGCGAGGGTGAGTGACTCGAGCCTCGACTCGGTATAGGTGTAGTTGACGCTTTCCGCGTGCAAGTCGATGCGGCCGTCCACGACGGGCGTGCGCAGAAGAACCTCGATCGCTTTCGCGAGATAGTCTTCGAAACTTCCATCGGGGTAGCCGAGCTCTGAGAACGCTTCATCGAGCAACGGCTTGGAGTCGCGGTAAATTTTCGCGACGCCGGCGGCATCCAAGGAAGCAAAGGCACCGGCCAAAGAGTCGTAGCGACGGTAGCTCACGGGGTCGACCGAGACGAGCGGAGGCCGTTGGTTGACGTGAAACTCGCTCTCCGGGCTGAGGTGTCGGAAGTGGCGCGCCGGATTCTCGCCGCCGGCCACATTGACGACGGCCGCAACGATCTTTCGGGCGAGGCCTTCGGTCATGAGAAACGACGCGAGCCCGGGATGTCGCGACAACGTCGCCAGCGATTCACGCAGGAACGCATCGCTTTCGGACAGCGGCGGTAGGACTATCTCTGGCTCTTCGGGCTCATCCTCGCGCTCGACCGGGGCGATGGGTGCCGGCGGCTCTTCCACTTGGGCAGTCGCTGCCGCTTCGGGCTCGGGAGTGATCGGGCTGCGGTTCGAGAGCAGCCAGTACAACCCGAGTCCGACGATCAGAGCCAGGAGTGCGCCGACGACGATCGGCCAGCTGAGGATGGAGTCGGAGTCGTTTCCACGAACCGCAGCCGGAGGCGGCTCGTAGTCCGGCTCGGGAAGCGAATAGCCGCCGTCAGAAGCTCGAGAGGTTTCCGAGTGGTCGAGATCTCGATCGTCCCAGTCGCTCATGGGGCACCAGCCTTTTCGTCCATGCTAGTCCGAGCAAACCGTAAGTGCAAGACGGGTGCAAGTCAAAAGACGAATGGCAGACGGGTGCAAGTCAAGTAATGAGACCTGGTCCATTTTTCTCACCCCCGCTTTCGGGCATTTTCCTGAGTATTTCGCTATTTCCGGCTTCATGAAAAAGGACCTGGTCCCTTTCATTCACGCCCTTCCTCTCGGATGGGGCGGGCGTCGGACTCGTAGATGCCGTCTTGGAGCCAGGGGTAGTCGCCGTAAGGTTTGGCTTGGGGCCAGACTTCGTCGAGGGTGTCCGCGTCATAGACGACACCATCTTTGACGACGTATTGGATGTCGGTCGTGTGGCGGATATCGTCGAGAGGGTTTTGGTTCAAGACGAGGACGTCGCCGAGCTTTCCGGTCTCGAGGGTGCCGAGCTCTTTCTCGAGACCGAGATAGTAGGCGCCGTGACGAGTGGCGACTTCCAGGGCCCGGTGGGGCCCGAGCGCGGACGCCGCCATCCACACTTCCCAATGCGATCCGAGACCGTGATGTTGTCCGTGCGATCCGATAGCACCGTAGCCGCCTTCGTCAATGATGTCGGAGAGACCTTGCGCGATCATCGGAAAGCTGTAATCCGTGAGCGGTCTCAAAGGCCTGCGTCGCGTGTGCGGCACGAGCATGCGCCACGGCAAGAAGCGCTGCTGCTTCTCGTCTCTTCCGATGTCACTCTCTTGCCAGAAATATTCTTCGTTCCATGCGGTGGGTCCACCGACGACGAAGGTTACCGAATACACCGCCTTCGTTTTTCCGAAGAACTGAGCGACGTCCGAGTACAACGGGGTGTAGCTCAACGGATGCTCCCATCCGGTTTGTCCATCGAGCAACAAGCCGATGTTATAGGCGAGGTCACCGCCCTCACCGGTGACTTTGAGACCACGACCGCGAGCGACGTCCGCAATCCACTGGCGCTGCGCGCGACGCGGCTGCATATAGGACTTGATCGTGATCGCCCCCCACGAGTCGAGACGCTTCACGTTTTGCTCCGCGACCTCGTAGCTCGTGATGTCGTTCTGGCGCGGGCCGTCGCCGTTGTAAAGCGGGTCCCCGGTGCTGAACGTGCGAGGGCCAATCATCTCTCCGGCTTCGACGAGCTCCGCGGCCGCGAACACGTTTTGCGACCATTGCGAGTTGTCCAGCGTCGTCGTCACGCCGTAGGCCATGTAGATCGCGGACTCCCAGTTCTTTCGCGGCAAGATGCCCGTGTGATCTCGATGATGGTGCGCGTGCATGTCGATGAGACCGGGGATGAGCGTCTTTCCCTCCGCGCGGACCACGCGGTCGACCCCGGAGGTATCGCACTCCCCGACGCAGCGGATGAAACCATCGTCGATGACGAGGCTCCCCCGCTCGATCACTTCGTCTCCGTTCATCGTCGCGATACGAGCGCCGGTGAAGGCGACCGACCCCGCCGCCCGCGCGCGCGGTAGGGAGAGCTCAATCGAAGTCTCTTCGGTCCGTTTCGACGAGACGTCATAGGCAAACTGCTTGTTCGCGCTGCCGTAGTCGAGCGTGGTGTCGTTTCGAAACCGCAAGTAGAACCCACCTTCGAAGCTGACTTGGGTCACCGGCAAAACGCTCTTCTTGCGATCGATGGCCGGGGGCTCACCGCCGGTGCCGGACCACGGCAGAGGGGTGACATAGACGTTGTCACCCTCCGCGAAAGCCACCCACTTCCCGTCGGGAGACACGACCGCTTCGTCGGCGTAGGGAAACGTCATGTGGACCCGCCGGTCGGTGCCGTCGAGCTTCACCGATACGAGCTCGGTGCGCTCGGTGGTACGACCCTCGACCTGGACGCCCGACTGCTCCGGATAGAACAGTCTTCCCTCCGGGCCGAAGGACGGGATGACGATCTGGCGTCGAGGCATGAGCGGCCGGCCGGCGTTGAACGGACGCTTGGTTTGAATGACGAGCTCGGCGTCTCCACCTGACGCCGGTACGCGCACGAGCTCGTACCAAAGATTGTTCGACCACGAGCGCCCGCGAGCCGTTGCACCCGATCCTCTCGCCACGACGATCGTACCTCCATCGGGGGCGTAGACCGGATGGATGTACTCGGATGAGCGCTCGGTGAGCTTGGAAGGCGACCCTCCGGCCGCCGGAACGCGCCAAAGATAGCCCTCGGTATCGTCCCACGTCGTGAACGCAATCGTCGTACCGTCGGGAGAAAACGTCGGAGAGAGCTCGAGAGGCTCGAAGCTATCGGGGGTGAGTCGACGGGGTGTGCCGGACGGCCGGTCTTGGATCCAGATCTTGCCGGCGGCGTGAAAGGCGAGCTTGGTGCCGTCGGGGGAAACCGCCGGCCACCGAACGAAGCGCACGTCGAACTCCGGCTCGGCGACGCTTACCTCTCCGTAAGCCATCTCGGAGACCGGACGCGTGACTCGCGCTGTGAACGGGATCGAGGTTTGCTCTCCCGAAGCAACGTCGACTCGCCAGATCTTTCCGCCTCGCGAGAAGTAGATGGAGCGGGCATCGCGCGACCACGCGTAGCCCGGCAGCACCCGCAACGCCTTCATGCCTTCCGCGAGATCGGTCTCGATGGGATCGACCAAGATCCGCTCGGCGCCCGTCTCGAGATCTCTCAGCCAAAGCGCGGTACGTGGTCCGAACTCGTGGCCTTTGTAAGAAATAGTTCCGTACGGAATGCGCCGAGCGAACGCGAGCAGCTTTGAGTCGGGCGAGACCTCGGGGGCGATAGCACCTCCGCTCGAGCCCTGATACTGCTGCTGCGCTTCACCCGAGACGACCTCTGAGATCTCTCCGGTCGAGAGATCGAGTCGGCTCAACGCGTAGGCTCCCTTGATGAGGTCACGGTTGGCGCTCTGAGAGTACTGATAATAAAGATGCCGCCCGTCCGCGGAGATGGACGGCCAGGATGCCCGGCTCACGTCGTTTCCGACGAGCTCAATTCCTTTGCCGCCGTCCCGGTGGAACATCCACAAGCCGCTGCTCCTGGTGCCGGACACCGTATGACGGCGCACGACCACGTAGTCTCCATCGGGAGTCCACACAGGCTCCACCGCGCGCGCGTCGAGATCCTCCATCACTTGTCGCGGACGGGAGCCATCGGCATCCATGAGCCACAGGTTGTTCTGTCCGGCCCGGTCGGAGACGAAAGCAATGGTCTCGCCATCGGGTGACAGCCGGGGGTGAAAGTTGACCGCCACGCCGCTCGTGCAGGTGAGACACTGCGCGGTGCCACCCGCTATGGGCAATCGGTAGATATGCGCGAGCAAGTCGAAGACGAGAAAGCTCCCGTCGGGCGACACATCGACGGACATGAACGTGCCTTCATCCGTGACGAAGTCGAGCTCGTAGGACGCGCCCCGCGCGAGAGTGACGTCCCACGCGTCGTCGGGGCCGGGGCTGTCTTGCCCCATTCCGGCCATCGGTAGGATTGAAAAAAGGACCGCTACAATCTGCGTGCGCATGAAACCCCCTATCGGCGAGCATGATGCCACATTTGCCCCTTCCGTCGTTGCGGCACGGACCCCGAAAAGCGTAGGCTTCGTCCCGAAATGAGTCAAGACGTCTCACCTGAGCTCATCCGCGCCCGGGACCGGTGGAAGTACCGGGGCGACGTCCGTCCCGACTTCGCCGAATCACCCGCGGAGAACCAGGAATCGGCCTGGGACTACCCTCGCCCCCCCGCGGTGGCACCGGACGAAAGGCTCGTAAGGGTGCTCGTCGGGGAGACCTTGATCGCCGAGACTCGGGCTTCGATCCGGATTCTCGAGACCGCGAGCCCGCCCACGTTCTACATCCCTCCCACGGACGTGAAGATGGAGTACTTGACGGCCGGGCCGGTCGGCGAATCGTTTTGCGAGTGGAAAGGCCCCGCGCGCTACTGGTCCATCAAAGTCGGACATCACGACCTCGAGAAAGCGGCCTGGAGCTACCCCGATCCGTTCGAGGGCTACGACGCCATCCGAGACTACCTCGCGTTCTATCCGGCCAGGCTGACGTGCATCGTCGGTGACGAGAGAGCCCACCCTCAGCCCGCGGGTTTTTATGGCGGGTGGGTTACCTCCGATGTGGTCGGCCCCTTCAAAGGCGCGTCCGGAACGGAGTGGTGGTAAACGGCTCGGATGAAAGAGCGCGATCTAGCGCTGGAGCGATCGGCTGCGATGACGGGTGCTCTTTGAGACGATGAGCGAGGCCTCAGTCGTCACGGCGCAAGAATAGGCCGCCCGGTGGAGCGGTGAACGATGGATCGTATGGCTCGTTGCGAGCGAGCCACGCATAGGCGAGATCGGCGCGCGGCTCCCAGATACCGGGCTTCCAATCGTCGGTAAGGACATCCATATCGGCGTAGTACTCGGTCTCGCCGCCGGTCGGACTTTCGAAGTACCAAAAGAGGTTCGAGCCCAGCAAGTGACGGCCGGGACCGAAGCTCGTCTTCCATCCTCGGCTCTCCATGATCTTGCCGCCGAGCATCATGTCGTCGAGGCCGTCGACTTGGAACCCCACGTGATTGAAGCCGGATTGATCTTTGCGAGTCGTGAGAAGGAGGGAGTGGTGGTCGCTCGAGCCCGGCGCACGCATGAAGTCGCCGCGTCCACGGATGGTGTCCGAGAGCTTGAAGCCGAGTCGCTCTCGATAGAATGCCGCCGCTTGATCCAAGTTATCCGAAACGAGATAGACGACGTGACCCAGTCGGTTGGGACTCACCGCGGAGGGAGGCTCGAATCGCTCGTTGGGCGCACGCCTCCCAGCTGCGAACGCTTCATCACCGACAACCGACGCGACGCGAAAACCCATCGCGTGCCCGCTGTCGTCGTTCGTATGTACGGTGCCGTTGCCGTCGACGCGCACGTCGCGATCCCCGTCCAGGTCTGAGGCGAGGGCGTCGAGAGAGGCTTTCGAATCCACCGCCCAGATCACCTCGACGGCTGGAGTCTCCGAGCGTTGCAGGACGACGGTGCCACGTCGCGCGCAGCGATAGGTCGCTCCCGAATAGCCTTCCTCGGCGAGATGCAATCCCCAGTCCGAGAAGAAACGCCGGACCAGCGTGAGGTCCGAGACGTCATAGATGATGGAGTCGATACCTGAAATCGTCATCGCTCAGCGCTGCCCGTCCTTATCCTCGATCGCGGTTCGAAAACGGCACGCCGCACTTGAATCATGGTCATCGAGGCTGACTATATCCGAAAAAACGCAAGAACCGATTCGGGGGCACGAACCTTCACTCTGCTAGCATTGTCCGCCCGTGACCAAGCCCGCGACATCCTCTTCATCGATGCGCAATCCCTTGAGGGCGGATGACCTCTCTTGTGCCGGCACCCCAACCTTGACCCGAAGAGATCGAAAAACGAAGGCATCCGGATAGGACAATGGTAGCTATTCACAGGAGGACATATTGAAGCTCATCTCTTACACCCATGACGGTCACTCAGGCGTCGGAGTCATGGTCGACGATGTCGGCTTCGCTTCGCTTTCGAACCACGCCCCGGAGCTTCCCACTACCCTCAGAGCGATTCTCGAAATGGGTGAAGAGGGTTTGGATCGAGCGAAGAAGGCCGTCGACGGCAAGGGCGCGGACCATGCGCTCGGCGACGTCACCCTCGACCCCGTGATTCCCGAGCCTCCCGCCATCTGGTGCGTCGGGCTGAACTACGCGAGCCATCGAGAGGAGACCGGAAGGGCGCCGACGGACCAACCCACCATGTTCATGCGCATCCCGGCGAGCCAAGTGGGGCACGACCAGGCGATGATTCGTCCGAACGCGTCGCCTCAACTCGACTACGAAGGCGAGCTCGCGGTGATTATCGGAAGAGGCGGACGTCATATCTCACAAGACGCCGCGCTCAGCCACGTCGCGGGCTACTCGTGCTACAACGACGGCTCGGTGCGCGACTGGCAACGCCACACGTCGCAGTTCAGCCCGGGAAAGAACTTCTATCGAACCGGCGGCTTCGGGCCGTGGCTCGTCACCGCCGATGAAGTTCCCGACCCGCAGAACTTGAGCTTGGTCACTCGGGTGAGCGGCGAGGAGCTCCAGCGAACGAATACCGAGCTGATGCTCTTTCGGATCCCGAAGCTCATCGAGTACCTCTCCACGATGTATCCGCTGAACCCAGGCGACGTCATCAGCACCGGCACGCCGGCGGGCGTCGGCGCGAAGCGCGACCCTCAGCGGTGGCTCGTCGACGGCGACATCGTCGAAGTCGAGATCGAAAAAGTCGGAACGCTCCGAAATCCCGTCGTCGACGAGAGCTAGTCAGCGTCCAAGATCCGCCTACCCCGCTTGAAACGACCCGTCTTTGACATCACTCCTATTGACGACCAATACGAGATGATATAGGTTACCTATAGGAGTAAATGACGAAGCTGCGGAACCTCTCGAGATGAAGTCAGCGAAACGCATCGAGCTACTGCAGGGAACCCTGGATCTGTTGGTACTACGCCTTGTCGAGCTCGAGCCCATGCACGGTTACGGACTCACCAGACGCCTCGAGCAAGTGAGCCGGGGCGCTTTTAGGGTCAACGTGGGCTCTTTGTTTCCAGCGCTTCACCAGATGGAGGAGGCCGGATGGATCAAAGGCGCTTGGAGCGTGAGCGAGAACAACCGTAAGGCCAAGTACTACTCCATCACTGCTTCCGGCCGCAGGAGACTCGAGGACCGGCGCGAGAACTGGGCTCGCGTCTCGACGGCCATCGATTGGGTCCTCGGGGAGAGCTGACGTGTCGTGGAAAGCGCTCTTTCAACGCCAGCGCCACGAAAAGGACTTGAGCGATGAGCTGGATAGCTGGCTCGCCGAAGCGGAAGAAGACTACCTCCGCCAAGGGCTGAGCGCGGCAGAGGCCCGTCGAAAGGCGCGGGTAGCACTCGGAGGCAAAGCGCAGGTAAGCGAACAGGTTCGGCATCGTTGGCGGGGATGGTCGATCTTCGAGTGGCTCGTGGATGTGCGCTACTCGTGGCGTATGCTGCGTCGCCGCCCCTTGTTCGCCTCCGTCATCGTGGCCACGCTCGCACTCGGGATTGGCGCCAACGCGGCAGTGTTCACGATGATGCACGCGGTGCTCATTCAACCGCTTCCCTATCTTCAGCCGGATCGCCTCGCACTCGTTTGGTTCGGCTACGACGACGCCGGGCAGAGCCGGAACCCGGCCTCGGGCCCCGAGCTCGCGGATTTGAGACAACGGAGTCGGCTCTTCGAGGACTTCGGAGCCATCTGGTCGAGCACTGGCGCCCTCACCGGCGATGGGGATCCGGAGCAGGTGAGAATCGGCTACGTATCGGCGAACTTCTTCGACGTGTTGGGGGCCCAACCGAGCACGGGGCGAGGTTTCGTGAGAGAGGAAGAGGGGGCCGGCGAGCAAGGCGTTCAGGCGATCGTGTTGAGCGATGGCTTGTTTCGTCGTCGCTATGCGGGCGACCCGTCCATCATCGGCCGTGACATCCTGTTCGACGGGTGGCCGGCGACGGTGGTGGGGGTCCTGCCTCCGGGTTTCGAGCTGCGCTTTCCGAGTGGCTCGGGAGTTCCGTCCGCGTTGCAGGCATTCATCGCTTTTCCCTGGGAGATCGAGCGGAGCGATCGTGGGACGAGCTTCCTTCGTGTGCTCGGGCGACTGCGACCCGACGCATCTTTAGTCGAGGCTCAGGACGAGCTATCCATCATCGCGGGTCAGATGCGATCGGAGCACGCGCGCTATCAGGAGCTGGGGCTCAGTCTCGACGTCATCGATCTCCAGGAGGACGCGGTGCGTCACCTGCGGCCGGCTTTGTTGGCGCTCTACGCCGGCGTGGTCCTGGTGTTGTGGATCGCGTGCGTGAACGTCGCGACCTTGACGCTGTCGAGGCTCGGAGAGCGCAGCAGCGAGATCACGGTGCGAGTCGCTCTGGGCGCGGGCCGTCTGCGGCTGGGACGACAACTCATGATCGAGAGCCTGACGCTCTCTTTTCTCGGCGGCGCCGCTGGGATGGGGTTGGGTGTCCTGATGTTGCGCACCCTTCCCGCGTGGCTTCCGAATGGCCTAACGGAGCTCGGTAAGTTGGAAATGAGCTGGGCGAGTGTGGGATACGGCATCGTGCTCGCCGTGGGCAGCGGTGTGCTGCTCGGGCTCATTCCGATATGGCGAACGTCTCAGAGCTCATCGTTGCGAGAGAGAATCGGAAGCGGAGCGCGTCGAGGCTCGTGGCTCGGTCATACGCTCGTCATCGCGGAGATCGCCTTGAGCACCGTGCTGGTGATCGGCGCCGGCTTGTTACTCCGAACGTTGGTCGACAGTTTGCGCGGCGACGCGGGCTTCCGGGCCGATCAAACCCTCAGCTTCCAAGTGTCTCTACCCCGCAGCCGTTATCCCGACGATGACGCGCGCTCGTCCTTGGCACGTCGCATCGAAGAAGCGATCGAGCAGTCTCCCGGGGTGGAGGCGGTGGGCGCGTCTTCGCATTTGCCACTCGACGACTATCCCAACTGGTACGGCTTCGTCTACCCGCCGGGAGCGAGCGCGCAGGCGCAAAACTCTTTGATGGCCGACCAGCGGGCCGCGACTCCGGGTTATCTGGCCGCTCTAGGGGCAGAGATTCAAACGGGGCGCTGGATCGACGGCTCGGATCGGGCCGAATCTCGGCCGGTGGCGGTGATCGACGAGGTACTGGCGGAGCAGGTCTGGCCAGAGGAATCCGCCGTCGGCCGGCAACTGTACGTAGATGCCTGGGACAACGGCGACTTCGTCACGAGGATGGTCGAAGTGATCGGGGTGGTCGGTCATATCCACTCGCACGATCTCGTGCGCCGGCTCCGAGGTCAGGTTTATCTGCCCCACACCCAAGGGGGAAGGCCGGTTCTGAGCTGGGTGGTGCGGGGCGAGCGCGCGACGGGTGAGCTCGCGCAACTGGCGGTCGGAGCCGTGCACGAGCTCGACCCTGACCTGCCTCTGGCGAAGCTGCGGCCCTTGGGAGATTACGTCACCCAGGCTGCGGCGACGGAACGACTGACGTCGGCGTTGTCCGTGCTCTTCGCA
Organism: Acidobacteriota bacterium; assembly: GCA_029263435.1. Taxonomy (GTDB): domain Bacteria; phylum Acidobacteriota; class Vicinamibacteria; order Marinacidobacterales; family SMYC01; genus JAJCXL01. The sequence goes on from JAJCXL010000325.1 coordinate 10,935, forward strand.
GCCCTTGCCACGTTGTTGGCGGCACTCGGGGTCTATGGTGTCGGGGCCAGCAACGTACAGCAGAGAACGCGCGAGATAGGGATTCGGCTCGCGTTGGGAGCGCGCGCAGGGGAGATCTTACGCTCGGTGGTGGCGCAGGGTCTCATGCTCGCGTTGGGAGGGCTTGCGCTCGGCGTGGCAGGTGCTCTTCTGAGCGGACGTCTCCTGCGGAGTGTGCTCCATGGTGTGGAGCCGACGGACCCCGCGACGTTCGTAGCCTCGATCGCGTTCCTTTTGATCGCGTCCGTCGCGGCCTCCTACCCGGCGGCGAGGCGGGCGGCGCGGGTCGACCCGCTGCGTTCGTTGCGCAGCGAGTAGTCAGCGCGAGCGTCATCTCGTTTCACGCGAGGGCGTGGCAACCTAGGGATCCTAGCCCGCCGCGTCGTAAGCGTCTTTCAACCAACGCTTGAGCTCCGCGTCGACGGCGGCCTTGTTCTCGAGGCGCACGCGGTGGGTGCACATCGAGTTGAAGCTTCCTGAAGCTTCGAGCCTTGGTCCCGGCTTGACACCTTTCAGGTTGAGGCCGAGATCCACGCGGGTCTTGGTGGACGGCTGCACGAGCGCGAACTGTTTGCTCCTGCGTAGGCTCACATAGGTCTTCTTCGGAGAGACGTCGACGTCTTTGCCGAGCTTTCGCGCTGCCTGAATCAACGCATCGTAGATCGGCTTCAGCGCTTTCTTGTCGCCGCCATATTGCGCTTCGACGGGGTCCGCGTCGGTCTTGGACAAAGCCTCGTGCGCGATCAAATTGGCGAAGCCGTGAGTGACGCCGTGGTCGGTCTTCAGAAGCTTGACGAGCTCGCCGTGTTTCACCGCTTTCGATTTCTTCGCAATCGTGAGCCACTCGGGCAACGCTTTGCCGGTTTTCTCCTTCAAATTAGCGATCATGGATGCAGCCATTTCTTCCGGGGTCTTGGGCATGTTGTCTCCTTTATGTGTAGGGCTCGTTCGCTCTTCGCTCACTCGCTCGGAGTTCTCGGCGCTTTCGCGCCGGTCTCGCAGCAGATGTTTCGGATGCCGCTCGGGTCTCATCCTTCCTACAACTCATCCTTATCTCTTCGCTCACTCACTCGCAGTTCTCGGCGCTTTCGCGCCGGTCTCGCAGCAGATGTTTCGGTTACCGCTCTGGTCTCAGTCCTCCGACGCCTTGCTCCGCTCTCATCGCTGCGATATAGTCGTTTTACATAGAGTTGAAATGACTAGACCACTCAAGCCTGCTGATTTTCTCATCCTTCTCGCGCTCGTCGATAATGAGCGTCACGGCTACGGTCTGCTGCAAGACATCTCCGCGATGACGGACGGCGAAGTCGATCTCGACGCGGGCAACCTCTACCGGTCCTTGAGACGGCTGATGGAGGACGGCTGGATCGAAAAAGCCGAGCGTCGGCCGGCACCCGAATCGGATGACGAGCGGCGCCGATACTACCGGCTCACGGAGACCGGACGTCGCATCGCGAGCACCGAGGCCCGCCGGATGGACGGATTGCTGCGCGCTCCCGCAGTGAAGAGACTCTTGTCGGAGTCTTGATGCGCCTCTACCGCTTCTTGCTCCGCCTGTATCCGCCGAAGTTTCGCGCGCTCTTCGCCGAGGAGATGGTGGAGCTGCTCCGGGATCGGCTCAGAGCGGAGCGCCGGAAGTCCGGCCTTCGCGGCGCATCTCGAATCTGGTGGCGCACGCTCATGGATTTGCTCGGAAGCGCCGTCAAGGAACGCTTCGAGTCCACCCGGCTACCGTCGCGCGGCCACCCAAGGCGGTCACGCTACCGAGGAGGCAACATGTCGCAAGATCTGAGATACGCCTGGCGCGCACTCGTCGCTCGGCCCGCCGTGACCGCAGCCATCGTGTTGACGCTCGGCGTCGGTATCGGCGCCAACGGCGTCATCGTCACCATTATCGACACCGTCCTTTACGGTGGCTTCGCTTGCGAGGACCCTGAGCGGATCGTCGTCGTCTCGAACCGCTACGGTACGTCTGCGACCTCATCGTCTCCCCCCGACTTTACCGATCGCCGCGATCAAACCCAACTTCTCGACGCGGTCGCAGCCGTGCGTAGCGTAGGCATGAGCCTGTCGGGAGTCGGAGTCCCGGAGCAAGTCCGCGTGGCGCCGGTGACGGCATCGTTTTTCGAAGTCATGCGCATCGAGGGGTTGACGGTGACTCCCCCGTTTCCACATGAGGAGGCCGCCGACATCGAACGGCTGGCCGTTTTGAGCGGAGCGCTGAGTCAACGGTTGTTCGGCGATAAGGACCCGAGCGGAGAGACGGTCCGCCTCGACGGAGAAAGCTACCGAGTGGTCTCGGTCCTGCCGACGCGTTTCGATTTCCCGAAGGACACCGACCTTTGGGTGCCGCTTCAGTTCACCGCGGAAGAGCTCGCGGATGACAATCGCGGCAACGAATATTTGAGCGTCGTCGGCAGAATGAAGGCGGGGGTCGCGATCGAAACGGCGCGAGCGGAGATGGAAGCGATCGCAAAGCGCGTCATCGAGTCCGTGCCGGATCGGGCAGATTTTCTCTCGACGAACGCATGGGGCGCGAGCGTCGAGCCGTTCACCGACGCGCTCGTCGGCGACTTCCGCGAGCAGCTCTTTCTCTTGTGGGCGGCAGTCACTCTCGTGCTCGTCATCGTCTGTGCGAACGTCGCGAATGTCTTGCTCGCCGTCGCGGAAGGAAGGTCGGTCGAGCTCTCCATGAAGATGGCGCTAGGCGCCACGAGAGGGCGACTGTCGAGGCAGCTCTTCGCGGAGAGTCTCCTTCTCGGCCTCGCTGGCGCCGGGCTCGCGATCGTCCTAGCCGCGCTGTGCCTTTCGACTCTCGTCCGCTGGGTACCGCACGACTTGCCCGGGCTAGAGCTCGCGAGGCTAGACGCGGGCACCGTAGCAGCCATCATCGCGATCGCGTTTTTCACCTCCGTGCTGTTCGGGATCCTCCCTGCATGGCGCGGGTCGAAGCTGGTCTTCGCTCGACGCCATTCGAAGCTGCGCCAAGGGCTCGTCGTCGCCGAGGTTGGCGTGGCGGTCGTGCTTCTCGTGAGCGCCGGCGGGATGCTCGAAAGCTTTCGCGAGCTGTCCGGCAAGGACACCGGCTTTCATCCCGACGAGCGTATGAGCTTCCGGGTGAGCTTGCCGCGCACCGCCTATCCCGATCGTGACAGCCGGAGAGCCTTCGGCTCCGAGATGCTTGGCCGGCTGCGAGCGATGCCGGGAGTCGACGGTGCGGCGTCCTCGTTCCGGCTGCCGTTGGACGGCGAGACCTGGACCGCGACGTTCTACCCGGAAGGGTTCGACTTCGGCTCCGGA
>JAJCXL010000326.1 GCA_029263435.1 Acidobacteriota bacterium
CAATATGACACCCATCCAGCGGCGGAGCTTTCGCCCCCCTATCCGCGATTTCTGACGTTTCGCCTCTCCAACCGATGCAATCTCGCCTGCATCATGTGCGACGGGTCGCTCTCCTCACGGATCCGGCGAGAGCGCGAAGCTCGGCCGCCCCAAGGGTCGTTCTATGGGGAGCGCTTCTTCGATGAAATGAAAACGGTGCTCCCTCACGTCGAGCACATCGAGTTCTTCGGCGGAGAGCCGTTGCTCGTGGACGAGCACATTCGCATCTTCGAGATCTTGAAGCAGATCGACGCGAAATGCTCGATCTACATCAATACGAACGGAACCGCGCTCAACGAGCACACCAAACGTTACTTGCAGGAGCTCAACTTCACGACGATCGCAGTCTCCATGGACTCCACCATCGCGGAGGTTCATGCCGCCATCCGGATTGGCGTGAAGCACGAGCGCTTCCTGCTCAATCTCGACTGGTTTCTGAAGCTTCGCGAACGCCGACCTCTCCACCTTCTGTTGAACGTGACCGAGCAACGCGGCAACTGGTTCGACTTGCCGGAGCTGTTTCGCTTCGCAGCCGAGATTCGCGTTCCCCTTCACATCAACACTTGTATCCATCCGGCCCACTGCACTCTCTACACGTTGCCGACGCAGCAGCTCCAGTTCGTCCACACCTATTTGAAGAGAAAGCAAGCAGAGCTCGGCGACGCGCTCGATGTCGCGGGGAACGCCGACAGTTATCGACACCTGCTGAGCCTCGTCGAGAGCGAGCTTCACGGCCGAGCTCCGGATTGGAAGCCGCCGGAGAACTGGCTTCCCCAGGACCCGGTGCGCGCGGGGACGGACGGAAAGCTGAAAGCACCAATCCCTGGACACCCGCCTTTCGCGACCCCGGAGGCGATGATCGAAGAGCTCCGCCTCATGCGTGCCGACGATCCGGAGGTCTCCGGCCTCCTCTTCGAACAGATCCGAGAACGACTGAAACAGATGCCGCCCGGGGACGGCTGGGAGGCCGTGGGCCAGCCTCATGAGTAGAGTTTGCATCGTCTCGACCAAGAGCCGTGCGGACACGAAGGAGCGGGCCGCGTTGCTTCGAGAAGACGGCAACGAAGTCACGATCCTGGACGTCGACGGACACGCTCAACCGCTGAGCTCGAGCTCGTCGGTCATACCGCTGGCCACGGACACGTCGGTCGTCGTTCGTGCGCGAGGCGGTGGGACCAACGCTTATGCGTGCTATGTCTGGCTCAAGGAGCAGTCCTTCGAGGTCGTTCACTTTCCGGATCACGGCGGCCTCGGCTTCTATTGCCTCATGGCGAAACATCAGGGACTCGCGTTCGAGAGCACCGAGATTCGACTCGATCGATGCGGGACGACGTTGGCGATACGGCAAGAGCGTGCCGAGTTTCTTCATGGGTTGGGGGATCTCGAGATTGATTACATGGAACGGGAATGCGTCGCCCTCGAGCAAAAACTCGACCAGCGGACGAAAGCGGCCCCCCCGCTCGACGAGTGGCCCTCGGTCACGGTGTGCATCACGCACTTCAACCGGCCGAGCTATCTCGCCGAGGCGATAGCTTCCATCCTCGCGCAAGATTACGCTAGCTTCGACGTCGTCGTCGTCGACGACGGCAGCACGGACCCGGCCGCACTGGCTTATCTGGACGAGCTCGAGAGCGATTTCGAGGAGCGCGGTTGGAAAGTGATCCGCCAGGAGAACCGCTATCTGGGTGCCGCGAGAAACGCGGCGGCGAAGCACGCCCGGGGCGACTACCTGCTGTTCATGGACGACGACAACGTCGCCTTGCCGTTCGAGATTTCGACCTTCGCGACGGCGGCGGTGAATAGCGAAGCGGACATCCTGACCTGCTTCATGGAGTGTTTCCGCGAGTCGCCGGACGAGCCGGACTATCGCCGCTTGTTCCTGGGGGGACCGTGGACGGCGGGCTTGTTCCACAATTGCTTCGGCGACGCGAACGCTCTGATACGTCGGAGCGCGTTCGAAGAGGTCGGTGGCTTTACCGAAGACACCGGTGTCACTCACGAGGACTGGGAGCTCTTCGCGACCGCCGTGTCGAAAGGGATGCGGCTCGAGGTCGTGCCGGAGGTCTTGTTCCGCTATCGACTGTCGCCTGAAGGCATGATTCGCACGACCAACGGGTACCGGAATCACCAGAGAAGCTTGAGACCCTATATGGATTCGGCGCCGGCGCGGCTGCGCGACGTCTTGCCGCTGGCTCAGGCCTTGGAGCTTCGCTCCCAGAAGCGGACCGAGCTCGACGCGAACGTCTCCTATAACCTCGGAGCGGGTGCGGCGCTCGCCGAAGTCGGAGAGTCGGAATCAGCGACGACCCATTTGCTCACCGCTCTCAAAGCCGCGCAAAACGCCGGCGATCCGCGATGGCTCGCCGAGACGATGATCTCGGTCGCATCCTCCCTCGTCGTGCTCGGCGACGCGCAAACGGCGGATCAAACGCTCAAGAGCGCGATCGGGCTCGCCGAAGAATCGGGAGACACGGAAATCGTCGAGCGCGCGGCCCTCGCGCGCAAACGCCTGAGCTAGGCTCCATCCGGGCGCATCGGCAGCCCGACCGCCCGATGAGGTTCTCCCGCCCTTTGTGGAACCGTATCCCGGCGCCTTAGCCGACCTTCCATGGGTCGGTTGAAATAGACCTCAACCATCGCGTATCGTGAACTAGACTTTTGTCACGTGGAGGGAGAACCATGGCGACTTCCAAGAGTTTCCAAGTTGCCGCCGTCGCAGGTCTTTTGGCGATGGGCGTAACGAGCGTATCCGCAGAGAAAGAATCGAGCCGGGTCACGTTCACCAAAGACATCGCACCGATCTTTCAGGAAAAGTGTCAGTCCTGTCACCGGGAGTCGTCCATCGCGCCGATGTCCCTCGTCAGCTTCGAGGAGACGCGCCCGTGGGCCGCGGCCATCGAGGCCGCCGTGGTCTCGCGAGAAATGCCGCCATGGCATCTGGACAAGACCGTGGGCATCCAGCATTTCAAAAATGATCGATCTCTCAGCGACGCTGAGATCCAGTTGATCTCGGACTGGGTCCAGGCCGGCGCCCCCCGCGGAAACCCCGCTGACATGCCACCCGCGGTGAACTGGCCGGACGGTGAGACCTGGCTTTTCGCCGAGCAGCTCGACGAGCCCGACCTCATTATTAAGTCACCCCCCTATACGATGCCCGCGCAAGGCCAGGATGTCTGGTTCAAGCCGGTCGTCGATACCGGGCTCACCGAAGAGCGCTATGTGCGCGCCATCGAGATGCGGCCTGCGACGACCGAGGGCCGGCGCGTCATACATCACGCGCTCGCGAGACTGCAGCAAGACGATCCCGAGAATGCCAACAATATCGACGGCGTCGACGTACCGGGTGGACTCTTCATGGAGTGGGCCGTGGGCAAGCAGGGCGAAATGATGCGCCCGAACAGCGGCAAGTTGATGAAGGCAGGATCGCAGATTGCGTGGGACATCCACATCCACGCGGTCGGTGAAGAGATCACGACCCAGACGGAGATGGCGGTGTACTTCTACCCCAAAGGCGAAGAGCCCAAATTTCACCAATCGCTCATGATTTATCACGCGATCGCCGGCGGCGCCCGTGGGCTGGACATCGCCCCCAACGAGGTCTCGGTGCACCAGGGTTTTCACACCCTCAAAGCAAACGCGCGGGTCGAGAACTTTCAGCCTCATATGCATTTGCGCGGCAAAGCGATGTCCATGGAAGCGATCCTTCCGACGGGCGAGCGTGAGATGCTGAGCCACGTCGACAACTTTCAGTTCGACTGGCACAACAACTACGTCTATTCCGATGACGCCGCTCCACTCTTGCCACGAGGAACGATCCTTAGCTTCACCGCGTGGCACGACAACACCGAGACCAACCGGGCCAACCCCGATCCGACGCAGTGGGTCGGTTGGGGAGATCGTACCGTCGACGAGATGGCTCACGCCTGGGTCAACATCACCCAGATGGGCGACGAAGACTTCGAGGCCGAGCTCAAGCGCCGTGAAGCGCTCACCTCCGGGGCGACGGAAGACGAACAGCCCGAGCCCTAGCCGTCAGAACAGGACGAGATTGTGATGCGCTGGTCATCATTGATTACCTTTGCGCTCGCGGCGACGTTTGCGGGTCCGCTCGCTGCCACGGCTCAGCTCCCACTAGAGCCCGGCAAGAATTCCGGACTCAACGTGACGGCGGCCTACGAAGGCTGGTTCCGCAGCGAGGACGGCTCCCTCTTCTTGCTCGTGGGTTATTTCAACCGCAATCACAAAGAAGTCCTCGAGATTCCCATCGGCGCGAACAACCGGATCGAGCCGGGCGGCCCAGATCGCGGCCAACCAACCCACTTTCTGCCGCGGCGAGCGTGGGGCGTCTTCACGATCCCGGTGCCGAGCGATTTCGGAAACGGCGTCGTGACCTGGCATCTCGAAGCCAACGGCAAGCCCACCGAGATCCCGTTCACGTTGAAGCCCGAGTGGGAGGTCGAGCCCCTACGGGATCCGGCGCAGGACAACGCTCCTCCGAGCGTACGCTTCGCGACGGACGGTGCATGGCAGCAGGGTCCTCCCATCGGCATCGCGGCGACGTTCACCGCGAAAGCCGAGGAGCCTTTCGCGCTCACGGCGTGGGCAAAGGACGACGGAGTGGTCGACGAGTTCCGGCTGGACCGAGCGATCGACCCGCCGGTGACTTTGTTTTGGAGCAAGTACCGAGGTCCTGGGACGGTGACGTTCGACAACGACCGACCCGAAGTCAGCAAAGAGGACGCCTCGGCCTCGACGAGCGTCACCTTCAGCGAGCCCGGCGAGTACATGCTTCGGCTCCAGGCGAACGACATCACTGGTGAGAACGGTGGCTTTCAATGTTGCTGGACCAACGCACACGTGACGGTCACCGTCACCCCCAACGCATCTAGCAGCCCGTGGTGAAAGTGCGGCTGCATTCGAGGGGCGATGCCCCACTTTCACCACGGACTGCTAGCCAATAATCCTGTCCAACTAATAAGGAGTCCCCCCGTGAACAAGTTACTCATTTCGACCTTAGCGATAGCCGCCTCCGTCTTCGCCGTCCACTCGATGGTGGCACAGAGCACGGATTCCAGAATGAGCTTTTTTCTCACGAGCCGAGGCCCCGGCAACGGCGCCGACTTAGGCGGCCTCAGCGGCGCGGACGCGCACTGCAAGATGCTGGCAGAGTCTGCCGGCGTCACCGGCAAGACCTGGGCCGCTTATCTCAGCACGAGCGGCGGACACGGCGCGAACGCGCGGGATCGCATCGGCTCCGGGCCGTGGCACAACGCCAAAGGCATCGAGGTCGCAACCGACGTCGCCCACCTGCACAGTGACAACAACAATCTCACCAAAGAGACTGTCATCAACGAAAAGGGCGAGGTCGTCAACGGTCGTGGAGACACTCCCAACCGTCACGACATCCTCACCGGGACTGCGAAGGACGGATCCGCCGCGAAAGGTGACGGAGACACCACGTGCAACAACTGGTCCTCGAGTGGCGAGGGCAGCGCGCTGGTCGGCCACCACGACCGCACCGGGGGCGGTGACGACGGCTCTTCTTGGAACGCGGCGCATCCCAGCCGCGGTTGTAGCCAAGAGAACCTGCAAGGCACCGGCGGTGACGGCCTGTTCTACTGTTTCGCGACCAACTAAGCACGCCTAGCGAGACAACCCGAGCAAGCGACCACGGGAGGCCATCGAGCTCATCTATTTTTGACAACTATATTTTCTAAAACTATAGTTGTCACATGAGCCCCATTCACTATCACGTCCTCCTCGCTCTCGGGGACGAGCCCAAGCACGGCTATGCCATCCTGCGTGAGATCGATGAGCGCACCGAGAGCATGGTCCGGCTCTTACCTGGAACGCTCTACAGCACGATAAAGAAACTTCTCGCGCAGAAACTGGTCGAGGAGTGCGCTCCTCCGCGACAGGCCGATAGCCTCGATGAGCGAAGGCGCTACTATCGGCTGACCGAGCTCGGCCGGCGTCTCGCCACCGAAGAGACTGACCGGATGGCAGCCCTAGTGCGTCGGGCGCGACGCAAAGGGTTCGCAGGCTCACGATGAGCCCGTCGCTCCGGCTCTATCGCTGGCTCATGCGACTCTGCCCCGAGTCCTTTCGTGCGCGCTTCGCCGATGAAATGCTCGAAGATCTCGCTCAGATCATCGAGACGACACGGCGCGAGCGAGGCCTTTGGGCGGCGAAGCTCCTCTATATTCGAGCCCTTTTCGATCTTCTGCGCACCGCGTGGTCGGAGCACCCTGTCCCAAAAACCGCTACCCCCAGCCCTGGAACGAGGACCGACGCCATGACGAGACATTTCCGCGACGCGATCCGACAACTGGCCGCAAAGCCGGGCTACACCGTCTTGGTCATCCTCACCTTGGCCACCGGGATTGGCGCCACCAGCGCCATTTTCGAGACCGTCTACGCGGTCCTCCTCCGCCCCCCGGCGTTCTCCGACCCTGAAGAGCTCGTGATCGTCCAAGAGACGGACCTCGTTCGAGGGAGCACCGGCGACGATGCGAGCCCTGCGAACTTCGCGGACTGGCGTGCCGCTAGCAAGAGCTTTCGCGGACTCGCCGCCATGGCGATGACGACCGTGAACCTCACCGGCCAAGGCGAGCCCGAGCAGTTGCAGGCGCTGCGCGTGTCCGCGACGTTTCTCCCGGTCTTGGGGATCCAGCCGGAGCGAGGACGGGTGTTCGCGCCCGAGGAAGATCGACCAGACGGAGAGCGCGTCGTGCTCCTCACGCACGGGTTCTGGCAACGCCGCTTCGGCGGTCGCGACTCGGTGCTCGGCGAGACGCTCAGCCTCGATGGCAATCCGTATCGGGTCGTCGGCGTGCTGCCGGCGTCGCTCCGGTTCCCGAATCGGGAGCTCGATCTGTTCACCCCGTTCGCGATGAACGCCGACGAAGCTCAGCAGCGCTCGTCCCACTATCTCACCGTCGTCGGACGACTCGCGCCTGGTGTGTCCATCGTTAATGCTCAGGAGGAGATGACCGCCATCGCGGCGGCTCTCGAACGGCAGTACCCGGACACGAATGAGGACAACGGCGTGGCCATCACCTCCCTTCACGAGCACCTCGTTACCGGCCTGGAGCAGTCGCTGTTCTTGCTCTTCGGTGCGGTCTCGGCGTTGCTCTTGTTGGCCGTCGTCAACGTGGCCAATCTGTTACTCGCGCGAGGCTCGGCGCGATTGAGGGAGATCGCCTTGAGAAGCGCTTTGGGGGCCAGCCGTTCGAGGATTCTGGTCCAGCTGATGACGGAGGCACTCGTCCTGTCTGCCATCGGGGGCGCCGCCGGCGTGCTGCTCGGTCATGGGTGTGTGAGCCTGATGGGCACCCTCGTGCCTCTCCACTTGGAACGAGGGATCACTGGGTTCCATCCGGCCACTTACGTGTTCGCGCTCGTTCTCACCGCGGTCGTCGCCGCGGGCATCGGGCTTATGCCGTCTTTGAGCTTGACGAGACGGGGATTCACTTCGATGCTCCGAGCGAGTGCTTCATCCACCCGCGCGACCGGCTCGATGAACCGTATCCGACGAGCCTTGGTGGTTTGCCAAGTTGCGCTGGCGCTGGTCCTGGTGGGGCTTGGAACGGTGACGGTTCGCAGCTTCGTCCAACTGAGCCGAACGGACCCGGGATTCCGCGCGGAGAACTTGCTGACGATGCGAGTCCAGCTCTCGGGTACGAGGTACGCCGAGCACGCCGCGCGGGTCGAGTTCTACCGAGAGCTCGAGGAGCGCATCTCGCGGCTGCCTGGCGTGTCTTCGACCGGGGCGGTGTCGATGCTCCCACTGACCGGCGGAGGCGGATCGGTCGGGTTCGACATCGAGTCGCCGCTCGAGCCGCCCGAGACAGATCCGATTGCGGTGTTCCGGGGCGTAACCGCCTCTTATTTTCGCACCATGGGGATTCCGTTGGTGGCTGGGCGCGGCTTCGACTCTCGTGACGGTCCCGAGGCACCGAAGGTCGTCATCATCAACCGCTCCCTCTCTCAACGGTTTTTCGCTGGAGAGTCCGCCATCGGCCATCATTTGAACATCTGGGGAGAGCGCGTCGAGATCGTAGGGATGGTTTCGGACGTCCAGCAGTTCTCGTTTGCGGAGGAGCCACGACCTGCCATCTATGTCGCCGCGCCCCAAAGAAGCTGGGGCTATTTCGACCCGAAGGAGGTCGCGATCCGCACGCGCTCGAATCCCGAAGCGCTCATCGGGAGCATCCGTGCCGAAGTCTGGGCCGTGGATCCCGAGCAGCCGGTCGCCGCGATCCGAACCATGGACACGATTGTCGTGAGCTCCTTATCCGAGGACAGATTGCGAACCCTCCTCCTCACGTCCTTCGCGTCGGCCGCGCTCCTCCTCGCGGCGTTAGGCGTCTACGGGGTCGTGAGCTATGTCGTTTCGAGCAGTACGGTCGAGATCGGCGTGAGGATGGCGCTCGGAGCATCCGGGCGCACAGTCGTCGGGTGGGTCCTCTCTCAGGGGTTGCGGCCGGTCCTCATGGGAGTGACGATCGGAGTGGCGCTCACGATCGCTTTGGCGCGCGTGCTCGGTGGCTATGTCGCTATCGCCGCGCCTGGGCAGCCGTGGGTACTCGTGATCTCGAGCGGCGTGCTCAGCTTCGTCGCGCTCGCCGCGGTGCTCATCCCCGCGATCCGCGCCACTCGGGTCGACCCGCTGCGCTCGCTCCGCGCCGACTAGGCGGCCGCCAACAAAGGGACCTGGTCCTTTTTTACGGAAAAGGTAAGAGCACCAAACTGTTGTAAACAAAGGCCTCAAGACTCCTAGCTCAGGGCGGTAAAAAGGACCTGGTCCATTTTATCGACCCGCTGCGCTCGCTCCGCGGCTAGGCGCTCGATCCTTGCGGGCTCTCGCTCAGGTAACGTTCGCATTCGGCCGCATTGCGAGGCCCGACGTCAGCGAGCCACCGCGCGAGCGTCCCCGTCGTCGTCGCCACCGCGAGGGCCGCGTCATCAGGCATCGTCGAGCGCGCTCGAGGCGGTAGTGGCCCCACGCCACCGAGGGCGGCGACGACCCCATCGCGGACAGCGAATGCGCCCGGAGCGAGGGACGGATCGTGTCGAACCCCAACCGCTCCGGGAAGGCATCCGGGCAGACACGGTGCGCCGCCGAGCTCGACCGGAGACACGACGACCACGCCGGCCCTCGTCGCCACCCGGAGAGCACGCTCGAACGTGTCTCGCCACTGCAACTTGGTCACGCCAATACTCAAGTTCAGCAGCTGCATTTCGTGGGAGGCAGCCCAAGTGATCGCTTCCGCAAAAGCGGTGACGGGTGCTATCAGTCGAGTTCGGAAAATGCGCACCGGATGGAGCACCGCCTCAGGCGCACCCTGCCGGATGGTGGACGCCACCACGCTCCCGTGTCCAATCTCGTCTTGCCACTGAGTGTCGAGCTCGGCCGTCGACGCGGACACCCGGATGCCAACGCCATCGCCTATGGGGCGAAGGAACCCGAAATTGGGATCGATCCCGCTATCGACGATGACGACCGCGGTCTCGAAAGCCACGGAATCCCCTACCGCCGGAAAGCCGTGTGGGCTACAGCGCGCCGTGGTGCCATGGACCGGTGATAGCCACGGTGATGCCGGGCAGCTGAATATTCGCGAACAACCATCGCCCGTCCGGACTGAAGCAGGCGCCCGACCATTCTGATTTCTCGAACCCGGGAAAAGCATTCTCCGCGAAAGCGAAGACCTGCCCTTCGGGCGTGAGCCCAATCAATCGTTCCCCGTTCAAAGTCGCCGAGCCGCCGTCTTCACACAAGACGATGCCGCCTCTCGGGCTCACCGCGATGTTATCGGGTTGGTTGAGCTGGACCGAATCGGTGGACGCGAACAACAAGGTCAGAGCCCTCTTCCTCGGGTCGTATTGCCACACTTGGCCGAGTCCGACCGCTCCACCATTCGTCGACACGAAATAAATGTTGCCGCCATCGTGCCAACAACCTTCGAGCCTGCTGAACCGAGCCCCACCGGCATCGAAGCCTTGGGTGAACACCCCCAACTTGTCGCTCGTTCCGGGCGAATGAGCGCGCGCAGGCTCCGCGATGTCCACCCATTCGATCTCGAAAACCGAGCCCGGCACGGTCTCCGCGGAGAGCACGACATTATCCGCACCGACGACTTTGAGCATCTGCAGCTGTCCACCCTGGCTGAGCTGTCCCCACGTGTTCGGCGTGAACCGGTAAAAGCCCGCCGTGCCTCGATCCTCGGTGAGATAGACGCAGCCGGTCACGGGCTCGACCGCCACGGCCTCGTGCACGAACCGTCCCAAGCCCGTCAGCGGGACAGGTTGGGCGGCGCCCACCCCTGGGACTTCGAATACCCACCCGTGCGTCTGGTCGAAGCCCGTTTCGGGACCTTCGACGGTCTCTTCACAAGACAGCCACGAGCCCCAGGGCGTGATGCCTCCGGAGCAATTCGTACTCGTCCCGGACAAGCTCGGCCACGCAGCGAGCCAGGCGCCCGCGCGTTGATCGAACACGAGGTTGGTCGTGCCTCCGAGTCCTTTGGCGTCGTATCGCGCCGGGGGATACCAGGCGTTGCCTCTCCCCGGAATCTCGTGATTACGAACCAAGACGACCAAATCCTGAAGGCACGTGACGACCCCCATGCCGTCATGTGCGGGCGGTGTGGGGGCCCCGCCAACCATCGGAGCGCCCGTCCAACCGAAGGCGAGATAGCGAAATCCGGGTGGCAGCTTGATGAAGGACCCGCCTGTCGTCTCGTCGGCCACGAGGTTGAGCGGACCGTAATCCACGCTAAAAGGAGCTGCCGCCACGTTCGAGCCGCTCGCGAGCGCCCGAAACGGAGCCGCCGAGAGTCCGGTCAGGCCGGCCGCCCCGATGGCGGCTCCCAAGAACGACCTCCGGCTCACACTGTCGGCCGGTTTCTCAGTCACCGCATTTGCGTCATCCGGTCTCACATCGCCCCCCTTTCTAGCCACGAGCTACCCTCGATACAGTCGTCGAACTGTACCACCTGCCTAGCGCGAGAGCGGTCCAAGCCTTGAGCAAAGGGTCGCCTCGGTGGCGACGACGGCCCGGCTCATGGTACAAAACGGCCGTGAAGCGCAGCCGATCCGACTGCCAGGGAGATTTGAGAACATGACCAAAGAGATGACGCGACGAGAAGTCATTCGCGCCGGTGCCCTCGGGCTCGGCGCCCTGAGTGTATCGGAGTGGGCCTTCCCCGCTCTGGCCCAAAACGAGACGCTCGTCTCGTTTACCGACTATCCCGACGAATGGAAAACAGACCGCGGGCCGGAGAGTCGATTCTTCGACATCCGTAACATCGACAATCACGTGACGCCCAAAGATCAGTTTTTTACGACACAGCACTACGGTCACCCTCAGCTCAACGGGTCGAGCTTCAGGCTCAAGCTCACCGGGCTCCTCGACACGCCCAAGGAGCTCTCGCTCTCCGATTTGAAGAGCATGGGAGAGACGGATCTC
>JAJCXL010000327.1 GCA_029263435.1 Acidobacteriota bacterium
CGAGCCGGAAATCCCCAATCCCAGACCCGCGATCACCAAAGTGGTGCCGTCGCGCAGCACCATCCTCAGAATCGCAGCCGTGCTGGCGCCCATCGCCATCCGAATCCCAATCTCACGTTGACGCTCCATCACCGAGAAGGACATCACTCCGTACAAGCCCAGAGCAGCGAGAGTCATCGCGACGGCCGCGAAGAGAGTGACGAGCGTGCTATAAAAACCCGTTTGCGCGGTGGTCTCCGCGACCAACGTGTCAAAGGTGGCCGCACGCCATATGGGCTGAGCCGGGTCCACCCGCCAAACACTTTCCTGCACGACGCCCAACAGCGCCTCCGGGTCGGAAGCGGTCTCGACCACCACACAGAGCGTTCCCGAGACCGATTGATCGAAGGCAACGAAGATCTCGGGGGCCGGGGGTCGAGTCAAGTCCTTGAGCCGAATGTCGTCCACGATCCCAACGACCTCCACGGGAGCGCCATCGGCCAAGAGCAGTTGCTTTCCGAGCGCGGACTCTCCCGGGAAGAACTGCTCGGCCCCGGTTCGATTGATGACGGCCACTCGAGGCGCATCCGAGTGGTCGGTCGCGGCAACGTCTCTCCCGGCCAGAATCCGAGCGCCGATGGTGTGAAACAAGCCGGAGGTGACGGGACGGACACTCGCCAGCATCGGCGACGGCTCCGCGCGGCCGACGACGTGAACCGTGGACGTAGCGCCTCCCAAGGGAGTCAGTGGCAGCACATCGATGCCGGCGACGGATCGGACGCCCGGCAACCCGCGAAGCTCCTCGAAGAGCTCACGAAAGAATTGTCGTTGGCTCGAAGGTGACGGGTAGGCTTCGCCGTAGACGAAGAGCTGGACCGCAATCCGTTTGTCAGTCCGAAATCCAGAGTCGACCTCGAGCAGACCGACGAAGCTCCTCAGCAAGAGTGCCGCGCCGACCAGTAGCACGACGGACAACGACAGCTGCGAGACGCTGATGAGCCGACGAAGCCGGCCGTGGCCGCTCGCGCCTCTGACGGAACGACTCGACGACGAGAGCGCTCCGGCAAGATCGAATCGCGACAGACGCAACGCCGGAACGAGGCCGAACAGCACCCCCGTGGCAAAGGTGACCGCGACCGCATAGCCTAGAACCGGCAGGTCGAGCGCCACTTCCTCGAGACGCGGAAGCCCCTCGGGGGCCAGCTGCACGACGCTACGTACCCCGAGCCACGCCACCCATATGCCGGAGACCCCTCCGAGGGTCGCCAAGATCGCGCTCTCCACGAGCAGCCCCCGGACGAGCCGAGAACGACTCGCCCCTAACGCCGCCTTCGTCGCGACCTCTTTCTGGCGACCGAGGCCTTTCGTCACGAGCAAGTTCGCCACGTTGGCGCATGCGATCAAAAGGACCACGACCACGGCCGCGAGCAAAGCCAATAAAGCAGGCCGAACGCCGCTCACCACGTGGTCTCGAAGGGGCACCAATCTCACCTGCCAGCCCTCGTTCGTATCGGGGAACGCGCTTTCGAGCGCCCTCGCTATCGTGTCCGCCTCGGCTTGCGCCGCGCGGAGGCCGATGCCGTCGGCGAGGCGTCCGACGACCGGCCAGAAGCGCTGCTTCCGATCGAGCTCGCTCGCTTGCGCGACCCGCGGAATCCACAGCGAGACTCCGGGCCTTGGAAAGGCGAAGCTCGCGGGCATGATGCCGACGATTCGATAGGTCTCGTGGTCGAGCGAGATCGTCTCCCCCACGACCGCGGGGTCGGAGCCCAGCTCCGACTGCCAGAAGCCGAACCCCAACACGACGACGCGATCCTTGCCGGGCTCAGCCTCCTCCGGGAGGAAGGTCCGCCCATGCAAGGGCTGCGCGAGTTGGCTCAGCAAGCCTGGCGTGACCAAGATCGTCGAGAGCTCACGCGGGCGATCCTGCTCCGTCAGAGCGAGGCCGAACCATTGGTACGCACCGAGGAAGGACAACGACTGCAACTCTTCCTGGAAGTCGAAAAGATCCGCGCTCGACAGACCCGCCTCTTCGATCCCTTCCGTTGGATTCGTAGCGACCACCCGCACTAGCTGCTCCGGCTCGTTGAAGGGAAGAGGGCTCAGGAGCACCGCGTGAACGACGCTTACCATCGTCGTCGTCGCCGCAATTCCGACCGCGAGCGCAGCGCTCGCGAGAAACGTAATCATCGGTGTCTTCATGAGCGAGCGGAGCCCATGACGAATGTCCTGTCGGAACATGGTCTTTGGTCACCTCCACTCTCTTGGACGATCCCCGCAGCGAAAAAGTTGGCACCAGCTTCGCCCCGACATGCGAGTCGAGATACCATCGGTCTACGGAGGTGGAATGGACGAGAGTACCGGGGTTGTGGACGACGTTGCTGAGGGGCCGTCTCTAGGCGACCTCCTGCAGCAGACGACCCAGAGCACCGTGGTCACCAAGTCCCTGCTCACGCTCAATATCGGCTATTTCTTGCTCATGGCGGTTGCCGGCGTCTCCTTGGTGTCGCCGACCACGGGTGAGCTCGTCGCGTTCGGAGCGAATTTCGGCCCGTTCACTTTGAACGGACAAGGGTATCGGCTGTTCAGCTCGACGTTCATTCACATCGGTCTCCTCCATCTAGCTTTCAACATGTGGTGCTTGCTCAATCTGGGGAGTCTCGCCGAGCGGATCTACGGGAACGGTTTCTTCGCGACCATCTACATACTCGCCGGGCTCGGAGGCAGCATCACGAGCGTTTGGTGGAACCCGAACATCGTCAGTGCCGGCGCCTCCGGTGCGATCTTCGGGATCGCCGGAGCGCTCGTCGCGTT
>JAJCXL010000328.1 GCA_029263435.1 Acidobacteriota bacterium
TTCGATCACTCAGGAGGGGTGCGCGCGGCGATCTCGGAGGGGCTCACGATCATCACCCAAGAAGCGAATGCGGCCTTCTACGAGAAGCTCGGAAGTCAACCGAGCACGATAGCTCTCGACGCCCTCGCTCGAAACCCGCAACCCGCGACGATCGAGTCCGTGGAGGACGAAGCGAGCTACGGAGACGACTCGATGCGGGTAGAGGTCTACCTCATCGCGAACAACCCACACGGCTCGGCAATGCTGATGGTTTACCTCCCCGAACAACGACTTCTCGTGGAGGCAGACGCGTTCAGTCCAGGTCGGGACTTTCAGCCTTACGCGGCGAACTTGCTGGAGAACATCGAAGCGCGCAACCTGCGGGTCGATCGCATCCTTCCGATCCACGGCGAGCTCGTGGCTTACGACGAGCTCGTGCGCGCGGTTCGTTAGCGCTCGGGGGTGAGTCCGACCGCTTCCCACAGGAAACCGAGGTCGCTCGGCTCGCGCTCTTGAGTTTTCGCGTTCACGCGTTCGCTCTCCTCGTAGGTCTTCAGCAGCTCGATCACGTGGCGCTTGCCCGCGTCGGTCTTGACAGCCTCGCGCGGTGACTTGTCAGCGAGAGCGGGGAGCGGATCGTCGGCCCAGGTGGCGTAAGTCTTTCGGTAGAACTCGTCGAGAAGCTCGGCGGAGCTTCTCCGGTTCGAGCCCTCCGGTGCTGCGCCCTCGGCCTTCTTGCGAGGGTCTTCGACGTCTCGGCCGATGAGGTGGGTGATCTCACCGGCGATCTCTTCGATCCAGGCGGCGTTGTCATCGGCGGCGGACTCGGTGCGGGTGAAAAGCTCCAGGTGTCCATCCTCCTCGCGTGAGAGCGTGCACAACACGCGTTGGCGCTCGTCGTCCACCGGCTCGAGCCTGGCCCACTCGCTCTTTCCGTCGTGCTCGACGTTCGGCTCGTCGGCGAGGATGGATTCGAGGCGAGGCCAGTCTTTGACCAGGTAGCGCGAGGTCGTCAGCACCACCGGCTCGCCCGTCGACGCGTCCATCACTTCCGGAGGCGGTGCGACGAGCGACGACAGCCAGGAGTCGATCACGCAAGCGCTGACCCATAACGAGTCGCTGCCTCCTGCCTTGCCATCCGGTCCGTCGACGATGGCCTCTCGAAGCTCGAGGTAGCGATCGCGCTCAAAGGCGTAGATGGCGCCGCTCAAGATCCTGGGCTCCAAGGCGAGCACCCGGCCGGCAAAGATGTGTCCGGCTTCGAAGCTATGCGATGCCGCGCGCTCTTGAATCCAGAACCGCTCGGAGTCCTCCTCCAGGGTGGAGCGCAGCCACGCGCCTTCACCGGGAACGGATTCGACGACCTCGTACAGGCCCATCGGCGTCGAGCCTATGAGCTCCAGATAAGCCCGTGTTTCCGGGTCCAGGGATGCTCCGCCCGAGCCGAGAACGATCTCCATCGAGGGCGCGAAGTCATCGGCGCCTTCGCCGGTACTAAGTCCACCCTCTGCGAGCAGCCACTCGAAGGCGTTGAGATAGACCATCTGGACGTAGTCTTCAGGTAGCTCGTCCAGCTCTTCTCGCTGGCTGGGCTCGAGGCCGCCGAAGAAATCTTCGTCCAGCGCGTCTTCGACCGCCTCGCCGTGGTGCTCGCGCAGCCATTCGAGCGCGCGCGGCATCGCGGTGTCTCGGCGCGCGATGCGATCGGCTTCGGCCTGCTCTTTCAACAGGCAGCATTTCTTGTATTTCTTACCGCTGCCGCAGGGACACGGATCATTTCTCGACGTTTTGCTCACCATGGCGGGCACAGCATACCGCGCGCGCATTGTAGAATCCCGTCATGAACGTTCGACGGAAATTGTCTCTCGCCGTAATCACTGCCGGCCTCGCCGGCTTAACGGTTCTCGCATCCGCGCAGGACGGGCCGTTCGATGGCCTTCACTTCCGCGAGATCGGACCGGCCACGCCCGCGGGTCGCATCGACGACCTTGCCGTGTTGGAGTCCAACCCAAGTGTCTTCTACGTCGCCACCGCGACCGGCGGGTTGTGGAAGACGACGAATAACGGCACCACCTTCACGACCGTGTTCGACGATGAGATCACTTCATCGATCGGTGATGTCGCGATGGCGCCGAACGATCCGAACCTCGTGTGGGTCGGTACCGGAGAGAACAACAACCGGCAGAGCTCGTCTTGGGGCGAAGGAGTCTTCAAGTCGAGCGACGGCGGGGCGTCGTGGTCGCATGTCGGGCTGAAAGACTCGCGCCACATTGCGCGCATCGTGATCGATCCGAGCGATCTCGACACGGTCTACGTGGCGGCGCTCGGGAGCCTATGGGGTCCCGGAGGCGAGCGCGGTGTTTACAAGACGACCGATGGCGGCGAGACCTTCGAGCGCGTCCTTCACGTCGATGACGACACCGGAGCCACGGAGCTCGTGATGGATCCGCGCAACCCGAAAGTGCTCTACGCGGCGATGTATCAAAGGCGTCGGTCGACGTGGGGCTTCAACGGCGGCGGCGAAGGTAGCGGCATCTACAAGACGACGAATGGCGGCAAGAGCTGGACGGAGCTCACGAAAGGTATTCCCGAAGGCCAGCTCGGCCGCATCGGGATGGACGTCTATCGCAAGAACCCGGATGTCGTCTACGCGCGCATCGAGCACGAAGACGAGGGTGGTGTCTATCGCTCGGACGACGCGGGTCAGAGCTGGACGAAGCTCTCATCGGTCAACCCACGGCCGATGTATTTCTCCCAGATCCGAGTGGATCCGTCCGACGACTCTCGCATCTACGTGCTCGGAACCCAGCTCCATATCTCCGACGATGGCGGCAAGACGTTTAGAGACGACGGCGCGCTTCAGATCCACGTCGACTTTCACGCGATGTGGGTGAACCCCGAAAACTCCGACCACATGATCCTGGGTGCGGATGGCGGCGTCGGGATCTCCTACGACCGCTCGCAGACCTATGTGTGGATGAACAACATGCCGCTCGGGCAGTTCTACCACGTGAGCTTTGACATGAGCACGCCCTATCACGTCTGCGGCGGCCTCCAAGACAACAACACGTGGTGCGCGCCTTCCGCGGTGCGCAGTCGGGCCGGGATTGCGAACGACGACTGGTACATCATCGGCGGCGGTGATGGTTTCGTCGCGCTGGCAGATCCGTCGAACCCGCGCATCATGTACTCCGAGTCTCAGAACGGTCGGATGCGCAAAGTCGATCGCGTGACGAACGAGAGGCAGTCCATTCAACCTTATCCGGAAGATGGTGAGGAGCTTCGGTGGAACTGGGACACGCCGATGATGCTCTCGCCGCACGACCCCGCCACGATCTTCGTGGCCGCGCACAAAGTGTTTCGCTCCCGGGACCGAGGTCACGCGTTCGAGGCGATCAGTCCGGATCTGACGACCGGGGTAGATCGCGAAGAGCTTCAGCTCATGGGGGTCTACGGGAAGGACTTCAAGCTCGCGAAGAACGACGGCATCTCTTTCTATCCGACGCTCGTGACGTTCGCGGAGTCGGAGCTTCGTCAAGGGTTGTATTGGGCGGGCTCGGAAGACGGCCGGGTACACGTGTCGTCGGATGCCGGCGTCAGCTGGTCGGACGTGACCGACCATGTCGAGGAGCTCCCCGCGAGCAGCTTCGTGTCGCGGCTCGTGCCTTCGAGGTTCGAAGCCGACCGAGTCTACGCGACGTTCGATGGTCATCGGCTGAACGACTTTGATGCGCACGTCTACGTGAGTGATGATCTCGGACGGAGCTTTCGCTCGATCACTGCCGGTCTTCCGGACGGTGAGATCGCGCGCACGATCGTGGAGGACTTGAAAAACCCCGACGTCCTTTATCTGGGGACAGAGCGTGGGGTCTATGCCTCGGTCGATCGAGGCGGTGAGTGGCACCGCGTGAAAGCGAATCTCCCGACCGTGCCGGTCTACGAGATCGCGCTCCATCCACGAGACAACGACATGATCGTGGGCACGCACGGGAGAAGCATCTGGATCCTCGATGACTTGACGCCGTTTCAGAAACATCGCGAGGCCGAAGCGGCAGACGCTCATCTGTTCGAGCCGTCCCCCGCCGTCCAGCGCACCCCGGCCCGTAACCGGATGCGAGAGTTCGAAGGCGACCGTCACTTCCTCGGTGAGAACCCCGCGTGGGGCGCCGCG
>JAJCXL010000329.1 GCA_029263435.1 Acidobacteriota bacterium
GCCATGCTGCGAGAGCTCCACCGGGGTGGTTTGGCCACTCTCGGCGCACACACGCGATCGCACTCATCTCTCGGCCGGCTCGACGCCGCTGCGCTCGCGCACGAAGTCTCGGGCTCGATCTCCGACTTGGAGGTCGCGATCGGCGAGAGACCCACATGGTTCGCGTTTCCTCATGGCTCGGCGTCGGATCTCAGTGAGGACGCGATCGACGCGCTTCTGAGCGAAGGTTGCGCGCTCGCGTTCACGACCATCCCGGGCTCGGTCCGGATGAGCGCTCTCGCGCCGGGCAGCCGCGAGGCGATGACCCTTCCACGTGTCGTCGTCGGGGAGATCGATACCGACACCTTGACGGAGCGCATCGATGCGCACGCCCCGCCGGAACCGCAGAGCGTCGGCGCCCCCAAGAAGATCGTTGTTTTGAGCGGCATCACCGCTCGCAATATCGGCGATGACGCGATGCTCGTCGCGACCGTTGACGATCTCAAACGACTTGATCCCGACGTCGACATCGTCGTGTTGGCCGAGGAGCCCGAAGCCTGCGACCCGGTGCAAAAGCAGATTGGGGTGCCTATCGCCCGCTCGCTTCAAGGGTTCATCCAAGCGTTCCTCCGAGAGCTTCCCGAATCCACCTCTCCCGTGGTCGAGCTCGCACGCTTGATCCGCCGCCTCCAGGACGACGGCAAAGCCGTGCTCCGCGGTGAGGCTTCCGGCCTATTGCCCGACGCCTACGTGCCGGGCTTCAAGCATCTCCTCTCCGCAGACGGCGTGGTGGATTGCGGCGGGGCGAACCTCTCGGCACATTGGAAGTCTTACTTCTACGAGAAATGCGTCGATTACTTTCTGAGCGCCAAGCCGCTCTTCGTCCTCGGGCAAGGCATCGATCGCTTCGAAGATCCCGGCGACCTCGAGCTTCTCACCCGAGCGCTCTCCCAAGCGAACGAAGTCACGTTGCGAGAGCACGAGAGCGAGAAGTACTTGAGCACACTCGGCCACACCGAGAACGTCCGCACGACCGCGGACGACGCGCTCACCATCGTCGCCGCGCCCGTGCCTCGACGAGAGTTCTTGCTGCGAGTCGCCGGCCTCGACCCGAAAGAGCCCTATCTCGCGTTTCAGTTCAGGCACTATCTGGACTACGAGGACGAGCGCTACTTAACGTTGTTCGCGCTGTTCGTCGACGAAGCCATCCGGGCGACCGGACTGCCGGTGGTGGGCGTTCCCATGCACTTCAGCCACACCGACGAGCGGCGCCATCTCGCGGCCGTGTTCGCGCGCGCTCAGGAGAAAGATCGCACGCACATCATCCCTTGCGAGCTCACCGCTTCGGACGCGAAATCCCTCTTCGGCGGCTCCAAGCTCACCTTCGGCATCTCGTATCACAGCGCGGTCCTTTCGCTCAGTGCCGGCACTCCTTTCATGGGCTTGTTCCACGGCGCGCACTACGAGCAGAAGATGAAGGGGCTCGCTGCCCTCTACGAGCTCCCCTCTCTCGCGGTGTCGATACACCAGGTGCTCCCGAGCGAGCTGGGAATCCGGGTCCTCGAGCAGATCCGGGATCGATCGGAGACCGTCGTCCACTTGCGTCGAAAACACGCGGAGCTCGAAGCAGCGGTCGTCGATTCTCGTCGCCGGTTCCTCGACGCCGTCACGGCCTCGAAGCACCCACCCGAGTCGGTCATCGAACCTGCTCTCCCGCTTCCCTTCCTTCCTCTCGAGCCACTGAGCCGAGATTGGGGCTTCGACCGAGGACTTCCGGTGGATCGTTTCTATATCGAGCGATTCTTGTCCGCGAACCGAGCCGCCATCCGGGGCCACGTCGCCGAGCTTTTGAACGACACTTACGCCCGGAGATTCGGCGGCGACGACGTTGTCGGCGTCGACATCATCGACATCGATCCGGCCAACCCCAACGCGACGGTGCTAGCGGATCTGACCGCCCCCAAATCGATCGGCTCCGATCGGTTCGATTGCTTCATCTTGACCCAAACGCTTCCGTACATTCACGACTGCGGCGCGGCGCTTCAAACCGCGTTCACCGCCCTCAAGCCGAAGGGAACTCTCCTCGTGACCGTGCCGTCGATCATCAAGTACCACCGCGAGCCCGAAGACCACTGGCGGTTCACCCCCGACTCGCTGACACGCCTCGTCGAAGACCACTGCCCGGGCGCGCGTTGCACGATCGAGTCTCACGGGAACTTGATGGCCGCAGTGGCGTTTCTCACCGGGATGGCAACCCAGGAGCTCGATGCGGACCGACTCCTCGTGCGCGACGAGGAATATCCGGTCGTCATCACCGCTCGGATCGAGAGACTCTCTTGACTCCCGTCATCGAGGCGCGCGCCCGAAACCTTCGCCCGATATCCGGGGCGGTGGAGTGGAAGCGAGAGCTCAGTCGCTTGAGTGAAACACTTCCCGATGGCGTCCCGACGAACGCCCCATCGACGTCTCACCACCGCATCTTGATCCCGATGCTCGTTGGAGCGAGCGACCTGTTCGCTCTACGGGAAGGCCTCATCGCGCACGCTTTGAGAATGCGAGGCGCTGATGTGCTGTTCGTGCTGTGCGACGGACTCACCGCTTGCGACGCCCGGACGTTCGACACGGACGACCCCGAGCAGTGCTCACGGTGCTTTCCCGAGGGCGTCGACAACCTGACGCGATTCGGGCACACGGTGCTGCCGCTGTCCTCCTTCATCCGTCAGGAGCGCGTCGAAGCTCTTCGGGCCGAAGCGAATGCGTGTCCCCCGGAGGAGCTCCTTTCTAGCGTCTACGCCGGCATCGATCTCGGAAAGCACGTCTTCACGTCAACGCTTCGCTACTTCCGCTCCGCCAAATTCGATCCGGACGATCCGG
>JAJCXL010000330.1 GCA_029263435.1 Acidobacteriota bacterium
TGCTCCCATGGTGGCGGCGCTTTGGGGGGTGCTCGTATGGAAGGAGTTCGCGGGCGCGAACGCCAAAGCACGTCTCTATCTCACCCTTATGTTCGTTTTTTACATGTCCGCGATCGCGCTGATTGCCAGCGCGTTCTAGTCGACGGCAATGGCGTCGCATCACGCATCGCACGAATGGAGAAGTAGGTGGCAAAGAAGAAGGCACGCATCGTCGTCGTCGGCAGTGCCAACGTCGATCTGACGACGTTCACCGATGAGTTCCCGGAGCCGGGGCAGACGCTGTTCGGCAAGAGCTTCGACCTCGGGTTCGGAGGCAAGGGGGCCAACCAGGCGGTCGCAGCCAGGTATTGCGGCGCCGATGCCCACATGGTCGCTCGGGTCGGAGACGACCTGTTCGGACCCGCGACCATCCGCAACTTCAAAGCTCTCGGTATCGGTAGCAAACACGTCCGCAAGGTCAAGGGCATGTCGAGCGGTGTCGCGCCCATTTTCGTGGAAGCGAATGGGCAGAACCGCATCCTCGTCGTCAAAGGCGCGAATGACGCGCTCACCCCGAAAGCCATCGACAAGGCTCGACCCCTGCTCGAAAAAGCGGACTCGATCGTCCTTCAGTTCGAGATCCCGCTCGAGACGATTTACTACACCGTCGAGTTTGCCCACAAGCACAAGATTCCCGTCCTCCTCAATCCGGCGCCCGCGATGCCGGTCGAGATCGAGCGCATCCGAACCATCGATTACTTCATTCCCAATGAGACCGAGGCCGCCGCGATCACCGGCCAGACCGTGAAGACCGAAGCCGACGCGAAACGTGCGGCGAAGGTACTTTTGGCCCAGGGACTCAAGAAGGTGATCTTGACGCTCGGGGAGCGAGGCGCGTTACTCGCGAGCGCGGAGGAAATGACGATGATTCCTGCGTTCCCCGTGGAGGCGGTCGATACGACGGGCGCCGGCGACGCGTTCATCGGAAGCTTTGCCGTCTTTCTCGCCGAAGGCGCCTCGGAGAAGGATGCGCTCGCGCGAGCGAGCCTCTACGCCGCCATCTCGACGACGGGCGTCGGCACCCAAAAATCGTTCGTCAAGAGGCGCCGCTTCGACCGCCTGTGGAAGAAAACGAAGCGTTGAGCTGGGTCGGCGCCCGGCCTCAGCGCCCTTTCGAGTAATCGCGCACGTAGTCCGGAACGGGCTTATCCGAAGCGGTGTGTTCATCCGCGATCGGAGCTCCCGGTTTCATCTCGAGCGGGACCACGCCGGCCCAGATGTCGATCGAGAGATCGCGACTCTCGTCCACCGGAGGCCCCGTCCGGATCTTCGCGGACGCATCCTGAATCGGCACTTCGATGACGAGCGTTGCATCGAGCTCCCCGTCGTTCGCACCCCGCGCATCGACGCCTCGCCCGGGCACGAGATGCTCGACGATATGCTCGAGGGCTGCGTTCTTCTCTTTCGCGTCAGCAATTTCTCTCGAACGACCGAACACCACGACCGAGCGATAGTTCATCGAGTGATGAAACGTCGAGCGGGCCAGCACCAGACCATCGAGAAGGGTCACCGTCACGCACACATCGGTGCCTTTCGCGAGGGCGCCAAGCAAACGGCTCTTCGCCGAGCCGTGGAGCAAGACGGCATCTTCTCGCCGGGCGTAGCCCATCGGAATCACGACCGGCCCGTGCTCCCCGGTGAAGCCGACATGCGCGAGGATTCCGCGGTCGAGGATGTCGAACACGGTTTTCTTGTCGTAGGCGCCGCGGCTCGGCAATCGATGGATCGTGGAACGCTCACTGGGATCGAAGGCTGCATCTGTCATCGCGCCAAGTTTACGAGGGATCCGCTCGGCGGCAAAATGCCCGCGCACAATCCGGGATAGGCGGAGCTCGAAATGCACACTCGGGGGAGTTCACGCAGACGGTGCTCTCGGGGTCGACGCGATCAACTACCTCAGGACAGAGAGAAGCCGAGCACCTTGCACGTGAGCCTGAAAGCTTGCCTTCTCGTCATTCCCATCCGTAACATGGCTGTTGTGGATGGCTCTCCGCTCGACGAGAAGTGGTCAGGCCTCTTACCTGACCTGTTCCGCTACCCCGTCAGCGGAGTCGTCGCCGGTAGCGCCATCGCCGTGAGTATCTACTACTGGTCCGGCGGAGACATCGAGCCTCTAGTCGTGAGCTATCGTGGGTTCACCACAGAGCCGTGGCGCCTTCTGACGTCGAGCTTGCCACACGGAGATTGGATCCATCTCGTATTCAATGTCTACTGGCTGATGCATTTCGGCGCCATCCTCGAGTCGAAGAAGCGCCGATGGTTCACCGCCTTGCTGTTCGCGTATCTCGCGGCGGGTTCGTCAGCGGCAGAGTACGCCGTGGACTACGGCGGCATAGGCCTCTCCGGAGTTGGCTACGGACTATTCGGATTCCTTTGGGTCGCGTCGCGAGTAGATCAGACCTTCGCTGGCTCCATTGGCCGGCAAACGACGGGTATCTTTATCGGCTGGTTCTTCTTGTGCATCCTGCTGACCGAGCTCGACGTCTGGCAGATCGCCAACGTGGCCCACGGAGCGGGCGCGATACTAGGAGTACTCGGCGGGTGCGCGATGCTCGGTCCGTTAGAAAAACGCCGACGCTGGAGGGTGGGCGTGGCGGCGGTGCTTTTCCTTCTCGGTTGGAGCGCGACTTCGGGAAGA
>JAJCXL010000331.1 GCA_029263435.1 Acidobacteriota bacterium
CGCGACTCGCGAGGGCTTCGTAGGCGCTCGTGATCGTGTTGCGGTTCACCCCGATTTGCTTTGCGAGGTCTCGGCTCGCCGGGAGTCGATCGCCTGGCGCTAGGGCGCCGTCATCGATCCAATGCTCGATCTGCTGAGACAACTGAAGATAGAGCGGGGTCTCGGACCTGCGATCGACCTCGAACCCACCCCAGGATTGGACCATGCCATTGGTGTACCAATTCCTCGTTTCGTCGTCAAATGTCTCGGGACAAAGCATGCAAGGGGGCCAATGATGAGAATTGGACGGGGTCCGGGAGGCACCTCGCCCGTTCCCAACGTTTGGGGCCGCGAAATGGATTCGGTGTCGCTTCTGATCGGCTCAGCTGACGAGGCCCTGTTCGTATACTTTCGCGTCGATGAACAGGTTCAGCAGGTCGATATCGACTTTCCCCTCGAACTCTTTGAGCAGTATGTCGAGCGCTCGATCCGTGGGGACGGCGTGTTTGTAGGGTCTATCGCTGGCGGTGAGAGCGTCGTAGATGTCTGAAATCGTCATCATTCGAGTCTGCGGCGGGATCTCGGCCGCCAATCGATTGTGCGGATAGCCGGAGCCGTCGAGCTTCTCGTGGTGGCTCCTGGCAAGCTCCGGAATCGACTGCAGATCACGGGTCCACGGGATCGTGTTCAGAAAGTCGAACGTATGCTCGACATGCGACTCGATTTCTTTGCGCTCGTCGAGGGTGAGGGTGCCCCGTGCCACGGACAGGCATTCGAGCTCCTTTTGTGTCAAATACGGAGCATTGTCACCGTCCACGTCTTCATAGCTGAGCGCCGCCAAGGCGTCGAGCCCAAGCGCGATCGCGGAGTGCGTGACGGTGGGCTTGTTTGCCGTTTCGACCGTCTCTCGGGCTTCGTCGATGACGATGAGTCTTCGGCTGAGCTCTTCTTTCATCTGCTGGATCTCGTCGTGGGACGCTTCGTTCTTCAGGAGTCGGTCCAGCATCTCCCGTAAGTACTCCGCCTCGATGGTTCGGCGGATAGTCTTGAAACGCTGGCGCACGAGCTGAAGCTCACCGTGATAGAGCTTCTTCTCCTTGATGAGCACTTTTTCCTGCACGCCGACTTTGCCGAAATCGTGAAGCAACGCAGCGTAGTGGAGCTCGCGAATCTCGTCGGGCTCGAGATGGAATTTCGCGTAGATTCCCGTGTCGACCCGATTGGTGACGATCGCGAGCCCCTTGGTCATCTTCGCGACCCGCTTCGAATGACCCTGGGTGGTCGGGTCTCGGCTCTCGATCGCTTGAACCGAAGCGTTGACGAACTGTCGGAACAGCTTCTCGCGCTCGACGTAGAGGCTGTTATTGTCGACGGAGACCGCAGCCTGGCTCGCGAGCGAGCGCACCAGCCGGACATCGTCCTTATCGAAATCGAGCACTTCGCTCTGGAAGCTCTCGGCAGTCTCGAGCCGCTGGTCGCGATTGCGTTTCTTGTTGATCAACTGCAGCACGCCGATGTTCTTGCCCTCGGTATTGACCATCGGAACGACGAGCATCGAGCGGGTGCGATAGCCGGTCGCTTCGTCGAAGCTGCGATTGATGACGAACGGTTTGTCGGTCGGTGGAGCGTAGGCGTCCGCCAGGTTGACGATCTCTCCCGTCTGAGCGACATAGCCCGCGATGCTGTCCGGGCTGATGGGGAGAAAATCCTCGGTAAAGGTCGTCTTGCGTGAATCGTTTTGTGCGAGTCTGAACTTGAGCCATTGTGCGTAGACGCGGACTTCGCGGCCATCGGGGTGCACGATGAGCTCGTCGATGTCGGCGATGAGAAACAAACTACCCGCGTCGGCATTCGTGATCTCGCGTGCTTTGCCGAGAATGAGCTCGAGCAGCCTCTCGTGGTCGCGTTCTGCGGATAGCGCGATGCCGATGGCGTGAAGCTCCGCGAGACGCAGCTGGCTGTCGACATAGCGGGTGGCTGCCCTGAGCATCCGCGAGAGCTCGGCTTCGGTGGCCTGTCGTGGCGCGATATCGAACAACAAGTCGTCGGCATTGTCGAGTGCATCGTCCGCGGCGACGACGGCGCCGTCAGCTTCGACGAATGTCTCGATCGCGTCGCGATGCGCGTCGAGCTGTGGCCGGTCCACGAAGAGCACCCCGGACGCCTTTGGTGCCGGCTCGTCCGCGTCGATGAAAACGACGTCGAAACGCTCGAACAGCTGAGGGTAGGTGTCTGAGCTCAGCCAGCGCGGCTCTCTCATCCACACGAAAACTGAACACATGACGTGAACCAAAACCCTTTCGGCACGGTGCGGGGGGGCAAGATCATGCTATCGGCTTCGGTGAACAGGGTCAAGTCGAAGCCGCCGGTCTCCACCGCACCAAGTAAATGCCCGCCAAGATCGTTGCCGCTCCTCCGAGCTGCTCCGCGCTGACGGGCTCGCCCAGCCAGAGGTGAGCGACGAGCACAGCCGCGACCGGGGTGAGATTCGCGTAGATCGATGTTTGGGTCGGGCCGATCCGCGACACCGCGAAATACCAGCAGCAGTAGGCAATGACCAGTGCGAACACGAGAGAGAACGCGGCCGCCCACAGAGCCTGGGCGGGTATCGCCGCGAGAGACAATCCCACCAGTTGCGGAGCCGCTATCGGCAAGAAGAAGGCCGTCCCGATGGCCATCGAGTAGGCGTTGATCTTGAAAAGGCCATAGCGTCGAATGAAGCTGCCTCCCGCGACCGTATAAATCGACCAACACAGCGTGGCGCCCAGCGCGAGCCAATCGCCCGTCGGGTCGCCACCGAGCCTGGAGGACTCCCGAAGGACCAGATGAACGCCTAAGACCGAGATGAAAATCCCGAGCCAGACCCGGGCCGAGGCGCGCTCAAAGCCGGGTGACAGGGTGCTCAGGACGGCGACGAAGACCGGAGTGAGCCCGAGGAGAATGGCTGCGTTGGACGCGGTCGTTCGATGCATGCTGTGGATGAAGAACAGCTGATAAGCGGTATGGCCCACCAGTGCCATGAGCACGAGGCGAAGGCGGTCGCGGCCCTCGATAGGCGGGGAAGGGATGAGCTTCGAGACCGCGAGGAGGATCGCAGAGGCCCCGACGAGGCGCAACGTGTTGAACGCGAGCGGCGGCATCTGCTCGATCGCCACCTTGACGACGCTGAAGTTCACCGCCCAGATGAGGACCGTCCCGATGAGGGCGGTATCCACCGCCGCGGTGCGAGGGTTCATGAAAGTCTCGAGGATGAAAAAAAAGGGCGCCCGGCATCGCGGACGCCCTCTTGGGATTTCGCTCGGCGGCGGTTTACATCATCCGTTTGAGGATGCGATCGCCTTGCTCGCTCGTCAGTGCCGGCTCTGCCAAAGCGCGCGGGCCGTGCTCGACGACGGGCTCTTGCTCGTTGAGCGCCGGGGTGTCTTTATCCTGAAAGTACACCCCGGTATAGATCTTGTCGTCCCAGTGCATGGCCTTCTCGCACGCGCCCTTCCAGTCGGACGTGTCGTGCTCGACCTCCTCGAGCTTTTCGATCCGCTCTCGGAAGAAGTCGTAGGTGTTGTCGTGGTTGAACGTGACGCACGGGCTGAACACATCGACGAGAGAGAACCCTTTGTGCTCGATAGCCTGCTTGACAATCGACACCAAGTGCTTGCCGTGACCCGAGAAGCCTCTGGCCACGAAGGTCGCGCCGTTCATGATCGCGGTCGTCACCGGATTGACCGGCCGTTCGAGGTTGCCGAACGG
Organism: Acidobacteriota bacterium; assembly: GCA_029263435.1. Taxonomy (GTDB): domain Bacteria; phylum Acidobacteriota; class Vicinamibacteria; order Marinacidobacterales; family SMYC01; genus JAJCXL01. The sequence goes on from JAJCXL010000331.1 coordinate 3,727, forward strand.
GGTCGACTTCGTCTTCATGCCGGTCCGGCTCGCCGGGCTTTGCTGTCCGGTCGTGAGTCCGTAGATCTGGTTATTCATGACGAGGTAGGTCAGATCGACATTGCGGCGGGCCGTGTGGGCAAAATGGTTCCCACCGATGCCGTAGCCGTCTCCATCGCCGCCGGTGACGAGCACCGTGAGCTCATTGTTCGCGAACTTGACGCCCGTCGCGACCGCGAGCGACCGCCCGTGAAGGGTGTGCATCCCGTAGGTGCTGAGATAACCGGGGAAGTTCGAAGAGCAGCCGATCCCGCTAATGCACATCACTTCGTGCGGTTGACGACCGAGCTCTGCCAATGCTTTCTGTACTGAGTTCAAGAGGCCGAAGTCGCCGCATCCTGGACACCAATCCGGATCGACCTTGCCTTTGAAGTCCTTCGCTTTCAGCTGAGGTGCCGTTGTCGTAGCCATGCGCGTCTCCTAAACCATGATCTCTTGAAAGGGGACAAACACGCCGTCCCGAGTAACTTTCTTGTCTCCCAACTGATCCATCACACCGTCGGCGACGTGATGGGGTTGGAAGGGCTCACCGTCATACTTTCGAATGTGCCCATCGACGGAAATTCCCGTCTCGCTTCTCAGGTAGCGATAAAACTGACCCGAGTAGTTGTTCTCGACGATCAACACTTTCTTCGCCTTGCTCAAGATCTCCGTGATGGCGTCGGCGTGGAACGGAACCAGCCATTTGACGGCGAGCTGGTTGGCCTTGATGCCACTCTCAGCCAAGAGCTCGCGAGCGTCGCGGATGACCCCTTCGGTCGATCCCCAGCCCACGAGCGTGACCTCCGCGTCGGCCGGCCCTTCGATCGCGGGCGCCGCGACCTTGTCGTGGAAGGTTTTGAGCTTCCGCGCTCTTTTCTCCACCATGTTGCGCCGCTTGTGCGGGTTGGTGTACTCGTCACTGATGAGCACGCTGTCCTCGTCATGCTCGTCGGTGGGCGCGACATGCGCATATCCGGGAAGTCCGGGTATCGCGCGAGGCGAGATGCCGCTTTCGGTGATGAGATAGCGCTTGTAGTCCGTGCCGTCGCCTGGCTCCGTGATGAGCTCGCCGCGGTCGATCTCGGGCTGCATGTTGATCGCGTCCGGCTCGACACTGAACGTGCCTTCCGAGATCAACAGGTCGGTGAGCACGAGAGACGGGCACTGATAGTGGTCCGTGAGGTTGAAGACCTCGACGACGGTATTGAATGCGTCGAGGGCGTCCTTCGGGGCGACGATGATACGTTCGAAGTCACCTTGACTCGCGCCGAGAGCTTGCCAAAGGTCGCCTTGTTCGGTCTTGGTCGGAACCCCTGTCGATGGGCCGGCGCGCTGCACGTTGATGAACACGACCGGAATCTCCATCATCGCGGCGGACCCGAACGCTTCCGTCATGAGCGCGAATCCGCCGCCGGACGTGGCGCACATCGAGCGGGCCCCGGTTTGAGCGGCCCCGATGGCGACGTTCGCGACGCCGATCTCGTCTTCGATCTGGCGGACCATGATGTCGAGCTCGCGCGCGTTTTTTGCCATCCAGTGAAGGACCCCGGTGGACGGGCTCATCGGATAAGCAGTGTAGAACTTGACGCCGGCCGCGGCGCCGCCCATGGCGAGCGCATCGTTGCCGGTCCACACCGCGAGAGGCTTGTCGCCTTCCGGTAGGGGCTCGCCGAAATCTTTGAATTGCTCTTTCGCGTAGTCGTAGCCGGCTTTGGCCATCTTGACGTTCTCGTCGACGACGTCTTGGCCCTTGCGTTTGAACTGATCGCCCAACGCACTTTCGAGGACCCCGAACTCCACGCCGAGCAGATTCAACATGACCCCGAGTGCGACCGTGTTCTGGACGAGCTTGTTACGGTTGTCTTCGGTGAGGTCTTTAATGGGCAGGCCGCAAAGCTGAACGCCCTCTTGCACTTCGGCCGGCGTGATGGAGTCGCTGTTGAAAATAACCGCTCCGCCCGGCGTCACGTGGCGCGCGTGACGGTCCATCGTGTCCTGGTTGAGACAAAGGATGAGGTTGAGATCGTCGCCATGACTGTCGACCCGCTCGGGCTTGACCCGGATGGTCAGAAAAATGTGCCCGCCTCGAATAATCGACTGATAGGCGTTATAGGCGTGTAAGTGAAGTCCTCGGCGCACGAAAATGCGCGCGAGGATGTTGCCGGGCGTTGCAATACCCTGCCCGGCCGCCCCGCCGATGGCGAAGGCGAAATCGTACCCATTCGACATTGATGCCTCCAAAAAGTGGGCGAGTCCGTGAGCGAGGAAGTGTTGCTCGGAATCGGGACCCGCGTGACGAACGGGATTCTATCACTCGGACGCGGCGGGTGAAAGGGGGGGCGTTCGAAGATGGCGCGCCGGGGCGCTTATCCGGCTTGCTGCTTGCGGAAGGCCTCCGGCTGAATTCCGTACTTTTTCATGACGTCGTAGAAGTCCTTCCGGTCCTTCTTCGCGAGTCGCGCTGCTTGGGAGATGTTTCCCTGGCAGATACGCAGCACTTGTGAGATGTATTCTTTCTCGAACTCGCGTTTCGCTTCTCGGAACGATTGGAACTTGTTCGACGAGACCGGAACGTGAAAAAAGAGATCCTCGGCCGTGATCACGTTGTTGCGCGTCAGCACCATCGCTTGCTTGACTTTGTTCTTGAGCTCTCGGATGTTGCCGGGCCACTGATAGGTCATCATTTTCTGAATGGCAGCGGGGGAAAAGCCTTCGACGTTTTTTCCCAGCTCCTTGTTGAAATCGCTCAAGAAGTGGTTGATGAGAAGGGGAATATCCTCTTTGCGCTCGCGTAGCGGCGGGAGCTGGATCGGGATCACGTTCAACCGATAGTAGAGATCTTCACGGAAAGACTTTTCCGCGATCGCCTGGATCAAGTCTTTGTTGGTCGCCGCGATGACACGGACATCGACCTTGATGGACTTGGTCGAGCCGATGCGCTTGAACTCTCCGTCTTGGAGCACGCGCAAGAACTTGACCTGGAGCGGTAGCGGGAGCTCTCCGATCTCATCGAGAAACAGCGTGCCGTCATGCGCCTCCTCGAATAGGCCCTTTTGGTCCGTCCGCGCGTCCGTATAGGCCCCTTTCACGTGGCCGAAGAGCTCGTTCTCGATCAAGTTCTCGGGAATGGCGCCGCAGTTCTCCACTACGAACGGCTGATCGGCCCGCCGCCCCGTATAGTGAATCGCTCTCGCGACCAGCTCCTTGCCGGTGCCGGACTCGCCGTAGATGATGACCGGAACGTCGTTTTGAGCGACGATCGCAATCTGCGTCAAAAGGTCTTCGATTTTAGGACTCGAGCCGACGATGAAGTCCGACTTTCGCCGGTTCATGATCTTGGTGCGGACCTCCTTGACTTCGCCCGTCGTGCGGTTGCGATCGATCGCTTTACGAGCCCGTTCTACGAGCTCCTCGACGTCGAACGGTTTCGTCAAGTAGTGGAACACGCCGTCCTGCATCAGAGTGACGGCTTCGTTGACCTCGCCATAGGCCGTCATGATGATGATCGGGATGTCGGGGTTGAACTCGTGGATGGAGCGAGCCAGCTCGTCACCTCTCAGCTTGGGCATCTTCATGTCGGTAACGACCAAGTTGAAGACGTGCTTTTGGATGAGCTCGAGACCTTCCTCGCCGTCGCCCGCGACCTCGACGGTGTAGCCCTCTCGCTCGAGCCGGGCTTTCAGCATGCGCTGCATGCTGACGTCATCGTCGACAACAAGAACCTGAGGCCCGGAGGGCTCCTTCATTGCGATAGCTCCATCAGTTGTTGGTTGGGTGTAGGGAAAATTATACATGATGAATCTCTCCAAGTGAAGCCGTGTCGCGGGTGAAGTCTTCGAATCCGACAACCGGTCGTTGTCGGGTTGAGGTGCTAATGCGTTGGTGTCATGTGAGTTCGCCTGGGGTCAGGTCGAGTCCCAGAGTTGCCGTCGTTCGTGCGAAGGAGGTACCCCCGACACACGGCCGACGCTTCTCTCTCTAGCCGCGGCGCGCACGAGTGTCGCTCCGGGGGATGGGAGCGCACGGAAATCGGCACCAGCTGGGAGCGTACGGATCGCGTTCGGAAGCTGTCTCGCGCGAGGGGAGCGCGTGCCGTGTGTCGGGGGCATGCGGATATGCTCTGCAACCCGTGTGCCAACTCGTCTCTAAGGGCTTCCTTTCAAACGGCTGAAAGTAAACGCTTTATGTGATCAGCGGGGCGGACCCCCATGGGCTGAGGCCCACGATAGGGCAGAAACCCCCCGGTGGGGATGCAAAAATGAGCTATCCCCCCGTCCGGCCTGGGGGCGATAGCCCAACACTCGTGACGAGCGGGCCCGCACCCGCAGAGATCTCGTCCGCTTGCGGCGTTGTCGTGAGGGCGTCATAGATGTCGCGATAGCGTTTCGTCGCGAGCTCGAGCCCTAAGTGGGTGGCCGCCGTTTGACGGCAGCTGTCTCGAACCTCGACCGAGACCGAGTCTTCCTGCCAAAACCGAAGAGACTGCTTCGCCGCGAGCGCGAGGTCGTCGTCCTTCAAGCTGCGAACGAGGATGCCGCACCCGGAGGAAACGATCGCGTCGACGTCGCCAACTCCCGGATTCGTGACCACTGGAACGCCCGCGGCCAAAAATTCTGCGAGCTTGGGATAGCACGATGCCTTGGCCGCGTGGCTCGGTCGTAGGAAGAAAACCCCGAGCTTGAACAGAGGGAGCCAGCGAGGAATATCTTCCGGAGTGGAGGCCGTGACGAGGAGGTCTTCAGCCAAGAGGCCGGCATCTTGGGCGATGGTCTCGAGCCCGGCCGCATTCTCGTGAGTCAAATAGATGAAGCGAAGCGTGGGTCGGAGCGCTTTCAAATGGAACGCGAAGCGAAACATCTCCGAGAGCAAGTAGCGGTCGTTGACGGCTCCGATGTTTCCGATGACGAACGAGTCATCGAGTGTGAAGTGCCTGGTCAAGGTCGGGTCCGGCTCGCGACGGGTGAAGCGCGTGAGATCCGCGCAGCAGGGGATGACGGAGATGGGCGGGCTCGGCTGCCGCTGCGCCCGAGGCGCCCCGATCGGCCCATGCTCGTGCAGCATCACTCGAGCGCGCTCGGTCAAGACGACGACATGATCGGCGTCTTCCCACAGTCGCTGCTCCAGTCGCTTGGCGAGACGGTATCTCAGGCTCGTCGGGCGAAAACGTCCCAGCTCGACGCGTTCCTCCGGCCAGAACCCACGCATGTCGAAGATGAGGCGGGAACCGCAGGCGAGCTTGACGCACCACGCGATGGCGCCAGCGAAGTAGCCTCGGCCGTGGACGATGCGGGGCGACTCCTTCAGGGCGAGGCGAAGTGCCAAGAGGACGCCGATGACGAGGTCGAGACCTGCCGCTGCCACTCGAGGACGCTCGTGTCGGCGAGCGATCGCCCACGTGACACCGTGCCCGGCGAGCAGCTCCCGGGTCTCTGCGACACGGTTCTCGGCGGAGAGAGCCGCGCTCGTTTCGAACGAGAGGACTCGGAGTGAAACGCCGGCGTCTCCAATCGCGCACACATAAGGAAGGATCTGAGACGCACCGACGGGCTCGAGAAGGCCATCCTGCGCAATGAACAACGACCTCGTCCGCGACGGCTCTCTGTCTGGACACACCTCGACCATGCCGGTCGACGAAGCAAGCCCCGTGCCGTAACGTAAACCGTTGATTCGATAGGGACTCGGCGTGACGCGGACCCTCACGGCTGTAGGGAGCGACCGACGGGTTGTGGGGTGCGTCCCACGCGGAGGCGGCCGGACGGCTGCCCGCATTGGAGTCCCGGTGAGCTTCGCGAGGCCCCGCGGGCGACCTCGTGACGTCTCGGCTCGTTCGTGCTCATTTCATAGCTCGGCAGCGTCAGTGCGTCACGGCGAGTGGTCGGGCGGCAACGGTGAGGACAGTGGGGGTTTCACCTACTGCGCGGGGGGCTGGGTAGGGGCTTTTTGACGGGGATCTCCCACGTGAGCGCTGGCCCACGCGCTCGTCGCGGCGCGCGATCGGTCGAACAATGCTGCTGTAAGCAATTGCATAAAAATGGCTTACGGACTTTATGCTCCTGGAGCCGTTGCCGTCTCATAGTTGGCAACGCTCTTGCTATAGACATAGGCATCGACGAACACAGAAAGCCAAGACACGGCGCTCCTGTCGAGCACTTTTCGGTAGCCGCCAGACTCGGCTCGGTCGGTGCGATGCGATGTTCTTCATCGAATCGTGAGACGGAGCCGGGCGGCAAGGTGCGAGGCGGGGTCGGAGTGGGTGTGTGGGTCGTCTCCGGTAACGGTATCGGTTTCGGCTTAGTGCATCCAGGTTGGGGGCTCCGACCCCGTCCGCCACATACGCTACCCATGCGGTTAGCCGCCTTCGGGCGGTGTGGTGCGAGGTGGGGTCGGAGTGGATGTGTCGGCCGTTGTCGGTAACGGTCCCGACTGCAGCGCGACGCATCCAGGTTGGGGGCTCCGACCCCGCCCGCGATACCAAATCCGCGCTTTCTCCTCGAATAAACCTCTTGCCAAAATTTACGCCAATCCATTAAACTGAGAATTCGTCGCTCGTTCACGCGCGCGCGAAAACACCCCCCAGATGGAACCCAAACTTGGAGGCGAACGACTGTGGGAGTCGCTATGCAGTCCCTCAACACTTTAGAAGAAGTAGCCGCTGCGATCGTAGCTCCCGGCAAGGGAATTCTTGCTGCCGATGAGAGCACCGGAACCATCGAAAAACGTCTCAGCAGCATCAACGTCGAGTCGACGGAAGAGAACCGGCGCGCTTATCGAGACCTCCTGTTCACGACGGAAGGCGTCCAGGAGCACGTGAGCGGGGTCATCTTGTTCGATGAGACCTTGCGCCAGAAATCGGCCGATGGGACGCCGTTTCCGGATCTTCTGACCTCGAAATCCATCATTCCGGGCATCAAGGTGGACAAAGGCGCCAAAGACCTGGCGGGCGCGCCCGGTGAAAAAGTCACCGAAGGCCTCGACGGTTTGCGCGAACGGCTCAAAGAGTATCGTTCGCTGGGTGCCCGCTTCGCGAAATGGCGAGCCGTACTGTCGATAAGCGATGCGTTGCCGAGCCACTATTGCATCGATGCGAACGCCCATGCCCTGGCCCGTTACGCCGCCTTGTGCGTCGAGCAGGATTTGGTGCCGATCGTAGAGCCCGAGGTGTTGATGGATGGCACCCACACCATCGACGAATGTGCCGACGTCACTACTCGTACCTTGACGAAAGTCTTCGAGGCTCTCGCGCTCCATCGGGTGTCGATTCCACAGATCCTTTTGAAGCCGAACATGGTTATCAGTGGGGCCGATTGCCCGCAGCAAGCGGATGCCGAGGAAGTGGCCAGCCGCACGGTGTCTTGTTTCAACAAGACCCTGCCTAGCGATTTGCCCGGGGTCGTGTTTCTCTCCGGCGGCCAGAGCGAAGTCGAAGCGACCCGAAACTTGAATGCGATGAACCTCAAAAGCGATCTCTCTTGGCCGTTGAGCTTTTCCTACGGGCGAGCCCTACAAGCGTCTGTCCTCAAAGCTTGGCAAGGAAAAGCCGACAACGTTGCCGCCGCGCAGCAAGCGTTCTTGACCCGAGCGCGTTTGAACGGAGCGGCGGCGCTCGGTAAGTACGATCCGAGCGAAGACCCTCAGGCTTAAGCTCATCTCGCGCGAAGCGAGCCCATCTTGGGCGCCTCGCGGCATCGCGATTTTCGTTGGCACCGCGGCTCGGCCGAGCCGAGGCCGCCCCTTTCGCTTTTTGCTACGATGAAGCCGAACTGTCCTTTCGGAAAGGTGGTCCTTGCTTGTCGTTCGACACCAAGAAGTTATCGCTTTGGCTGGGGAGTGTTGCCGCGCTCGTGTTGGGGGTCGCGCCGGTAACGGCCCAGACCCTTCAGGAGCAGATTCTAGCTGCCCGCGACAAAGTAACGCCCGCTCTCGTCAACGTCCAACCCATCACGGATGTCTACTCCTCGGGCGAGCGTCGCAGCGCGACGGGCGTCGGTAGTGGCTTCATCTTCGATAACGAAGGCCATGTCCTCACGAACTACCACGTGGCGGGAAAAGCCAAGCGGCTCATCATTACGATGAGCAACAAGCAACGCGTCCCCGGCGTTCTCGTCGGAGGGGATCCGTTGACGGACATCGCCGTGCTCAAGCTCGAGCTTCCCGTGGGACAAGTCCTGCCGACCCCGGTCGCTTTGGGAGACTCGGACGCGCTCGACGTCGGTGAGTACGTCATGGCATTGGGGAGTCCGCTCGCACTCCAGCGATCGTTGTCATTCGGTGTCGTCAGTAGCAAAGACCGTTATTTGCCGGACAGCTTCAAGCTTCCGAGCGGCGAGAAAACGGGCTCGTTCAATACGTGGATCCAAACCGATGCCGCCATCAATCCGGGCAATAGCGGCGGTCCGCTCGTCAACTTGCGGGGCGAGGTCGTCGGGGTGAACGCGCGGGGCGCGTTCGGGGCTTCGAGCATCGGCTTTGCGATCCCGGTCAACATCGTACGCGAAGTCGCGAAACAGCTCATCGACAACGGCCACGTCCCTCGAAGCTGGTTAGGGCTGACGTTTCAGCCGCGAGAGGAGCTCGCTCAATACTTCGAGGCCGATTCCGTTCCCGGCGTCGTCATTCGGAGCGTCGAGCCGGACTCTCCTGCCGAGCGCGTCGGCATCCGTGCCGGGGACATGTTGCTCTCCTATCGCGGCGAGCGAACGTCCGCGCAGTTCACGGAAGAGCTTCCCGGTATCTACAAGCGCATCGCGGACACCCCGATAGGCTCCGATGTCGATGTCGCGATCGCGCGGGGGCGCGACGTGCTCGAGCTCAGAGTCACGACTGAGGAGCGCGGGCAGTCGAGCTCGGACGAGATGGAGTATGAGAGCTGGGGCTTTACCGCGCGAGGCATCACTCGCGAGCTTGCGTTGGAGTTCAATCTCCCCGACAGCACGGGTGTTTTCGTGGCGGGAGTGAAGCCGAACGGCGCGGCCTTTCGTGCACAGCTGTTTCCTGGAGATCGCATCGTCGCCATCGACGAGGCTCCGGTCGCCTCGCTCGATCAGCTCGGGGCTTCCTACCGCGAGTACGACTCCGGAGAACGCGAAAAAGTGCTCTTGACCGTCATGCGCCGGCATTCACGCCGCTGGATTCTCATCGAGGCAAATTATGCGAACTGAGCTCTTGGGTGCGTTCTTCCTTCTCGCCGGCATTGCCGGTGTCGCCGCAGCTCCAGCGCCGGCTTCGCCTGCATCGCCTCCTGCACCCATTGATGAGACCGCGGACCGGTTGGAAGCGCTCGAGAAGCGTTACAAACAGAGCCTCGTGCAGGTCCGCTACCGCCAGCAGGTCAGCCGGTCCACCGCCGAGCCTCCGGCCGAGGAGGAGCTCACGACCACGGGAGTGATCGTCTCGCCGACGGGCATCGTCATGGTCAGCGCGATGATCTATGAGCCGTTCAACCAAGTGCCCCACGGCGTCGGGATTCGTTTTCCCGCTTCCGTGAGCCGTGCGGATGCGACGATCTCCGAGGCCCGCATACTGCTGTTGGACGGGACGGAATATCCGGCCACGCTCATCGGTCGAGACCCCGACGCGGACGTCGCGTTTTTTCGGATCGACGGCGGTGAGCGCGAGTTCACCCCGGTCAGCTTCGGTGCGGAGGCGGACGCATCCGTAGGCGAGCAAGTCGTCGTGTTGAGCTTGCTGCCCGAGCCCATCGGTCCGGCCGTGGCGGTCGAGCTTTCGCGCGTCCAAGCGGTCACCCCGCTCCCTCAGGCCGGCTACATGGTGTCCACCGGAGCGCCCGACCCCGTGGGCTCTCTCGTCGTTTCTCTCGACGGGACCATCATCGGCTTCATGGACGCGCTCACGGTTCCGGTGCCCGACACCCGCTCGCGCAACCCGCTCGCGTTTCTGAGCGTCATCCGAGATCTCCCCAAAGGCGTGGGTCGCGGATTCGCGCGTCCTGCCCGGGACTTCGTCGATGCCAGCGCACGAATCCCCGAGACCGACCCGGTCCGCCGCGGCTGGCTCGGAGTGGAAATGCAGGCGCTGACGAGCGATCTCGCGGAGCATATGGGGCTTTCCGCGGCCTCCGGTATTCTCCTGGGGTATGTCTATCGGAACTCTCCTGCCGAGAAAGCCGGCTTGCAAGTCGGAGACGTCTTGGTGGAGCTCGGAGAGGAGCCCATCGCGGTGAGCCGTGAGGAGGACATCGGTGCTTTCGCCGAAACAGTGCTTCGCGCCGGCGTGGATTCCGAGCTCTCCTTGGGTTATTTGAGAGACGGAGCGCGCCAGAGCGCCACCGCCGTGTTAGAGCCGGCACCCATCTCCGCTCGAGAAGCCGAGACGCTAAAGGTCGGCGAGCTCGATCTGACCGTCCGCGCCCTGACCTATGACTACCTCGCCACCAGCTTTCTCGATCCCGATCAAAAAGGTGTGGTCATCGTGCAGCCCCCGGTGGCGGTGAGCAGCAATCCGAATCGGGTCGCGCCCGGCGATCTTCTCGTTCGAGTCGGTGAGAGGGCCGTCGACGATCTCGACTCCTTGCGCGTGGTCATCGAAGAGATCCGCACCACTCAGCCCGATGAGGTCGTCATCTTCGTCGAGCGCGGCCGTGAGAGCTTCTTTTTCGCGGTGAAGCCCGATTGGAGCTGATCGGCCGGCTTCGGGCTTTTTTTGACCGAGCCCTCCGTTCAAGCTAGATTCGCGTCACCGTGGAGCCAGATCGGATCGTCGTCAGGGGCGCGCGCCAGCACAACCTGAAAAACATCACCGTCGAGATTCCGAAGAAAAAGCTCGTCGTTTTTTGCGGCGTCTCCGGCTCCGGAAAATCGTCTCTCGCCTTCGACACGCTATACGCGGAAGGCCAGCGTCGCTACGTAGAGTCTTTGTCGAGCTATGCGCGGCAGTTTCTCGGGCAGATGGACAAGCCGCTCTACGACACCATTCGCGGTTTGTCGCCGACGATCTCGGTCGACCAGAAGTCGTCGAGCCACAACCCACGCTCCACCGTAGGCACGATTACGGAGATCTATGACTATTTGCGGGTGCTGTTCGCCCGCATCGGCACCCTCACGTGCTTCAAATGCGGTCGTCCGGTAGCGAAACAGACGCCCCAGCAAGTGGTGGACGAAGTCGTCGCCATTCCATCCGGCTCCCGGTTTCACGTCCTCGCTCCTCTGGTGAGTGCCCGCAAGGGCGCCCACAAATCCGTGCTTGACAAGGCTCGTCGCAGCGGGTTCTCCCGGGTCCGGGTCGACGGGGTGATCCGCTCGCTCGAGGACGACATCGTCATCGACAAGAACAAGAAGCACGATATCGAGATCGTCGTCGATAGGCTCATCGCGAAGCCGGAGCTTTCCGACAGCGCGCGCTCCCGGCTCAACGATTCCGTGGAGACCGCGCTCAAGATCGGTGGGGGAGTGCTCATCGTGCATCGGGACAAAGAGCCGGATTTGCTCTTCTCGGAGCATCAGGCCTGCCACCACTGCGGAATCTCTTTTCCCGAGCTGTCGCCACAACTGTTCTCGTTCAACTCGCCGCAAGGCATGTGCCCGGCCTGCAACGGGCTCGGCACCAAAGCCGAGATGGACGAAGAGCTCATGGTGCCCGATCCGACGTTGAGCATCAACGCCGGCGCGGTGAAACCGTGGGGAGTGGTCGAAGAAAAAGGAGGTTGGCGCGCGGCGGTCATTCGCTCGCTGGCCCGACACTACAAGCTCGATCTCGCCGCGCCTTGGAAGAAGCTGTCACCGACCCACCGCCGGGTCGTCCTCTACGGAAACGACGATGAGAAGATCACCGTGCGTCGAGGACGACGTTCGTTCAAGACTCGCTTCGAGGGCCTGATCCCGATCCTCATGCGACGCATGAAAGAGACTCAGTCGGAATCGGTGCGCAAGCATTACGCGCTGTTCATGTCGACGAAGCCCTGCTCGACGTGCGGCGGGGCTCGGCTGCGCCCCGAAGCGCTCTCGGTCCGGGTGGGCGGGCAGTCCTTGGCGGAGCTCGCGGCGACCTCGATCGACGATGCGTTCTTGTTCGCGACGACGATCGTGCTCGAAGGTACCGACGCGCTCATCGGCGCCGAGCTCTTGAAAGAGATCATCAACCGGCTCCGGTTTCTACGCGATGTGGGTCTCGGCTATCTGACGCTCAACCGGCTGGCGCCGACGCTTTCAGGCGGGGAGTCGCAACGCATCCGTCTCGCGAGCCAGATTGGCTCCGAGCTCACCGGCGTCGTTTACATCCTGGACGAGCCTTCGATCGGGCTCCATCCGAGAGATAACGAGAGACTCTTGGGCGCTCTCAGGCACCTGCGCGACATGGGGAACACCGTCGTCGTGGTCGAGCATGACCGAGAGACGATCGAGGCCGCGGACCACGTGATCGATTTCGGTCCCGGCGCGGGCGTGCACGGAGGCCATGTCGTCGCGACCGGCCAGGCCCATGAGCTCACCCACGAGCCGCGATCGCTCACCGGTCAGTACTTGTCCGGCAGCCTCTCGATCGAGATGAGGCCCGAGCGACGCCGTCCCTCGAAACGCATGCTCGAGATTCGCGGTGCTCGCGCGAACAACTTGAAGAACATCGACGTCAAGCTCCCGCTCGGAGTGCTCGTGGGCGTCACGGGCGTTTCCGGCGCCGGAAAGAGCACCCTCGTCAACGAGATCTTGTATCCGGCGCTCGCCCGTGCTCTCCATCGCTCGGATGCCCAGCCGGGCGCCCATCGGTTGATCCGTGGGCTGGATCATCTCGATAAGGTCATCGACATCGATCAGTCTCCGATCGGCCGCACCCCACGCTCCAATCCCGCGACCTATACGAAGGCTTTCGACGAGATCCGGAGCTTCTTCGCCAATCTGCCGGAGTCGCGCGCACGCGGCTACGCGCCGGGTCGGTTCTCGTTCAACGTCAAAGGCGGAAGATGTGAGCACTGCACCGGCGACGGAGTCATTCAAGTCGAGATGCACTTTCTCGCGGACGTCTACGTTCCGTGCCAGGAGTGCCACGGGCGGCGTTTCAACGACGCGACCCTCGAGGTGAAGTACAAGGGCTTGTCGATTGCGGAAGTGTTGGATCGCACCGTGTCCGAGGCGTTCGAGCTGTTCGAGCACCATCCGAACATCCGGCGGGTGCTCGAGACGTTGACGGATGTCGGGCTCGGCTACATTCGGTTGGGACAAAGCTCGCCGACGCTCTCCGGTGGCGAGGCGCAGCGGGTGAAGCTGTCTCGAGAGCTCGCCAAGCGCTCGACCGGGCGGACGTTCTACATTTTGGATGAGCCGACCACCGGGCTTCACTTTCACGATATCGCGAAGCTCTTGGCGGTGCTCCAGACTCTGGTCGATGGGGGCAATACGGTCTTGGTCATCGAGCACAATCTCGACGTCATCAGGACCGCCGATTACCTCATCGATCTCGGTCCGGAAGGGGGGGACCAAGGGGGGCAGGTCGTCGCCACCGGAACCCCTGAAGAGGTCGCCGCCAACTCCTCTTCACACACCGGCCGTGCGCTCCGAGACGTTTTGGGCGCCGTGGTCCAAGAGGCGGCGGCGCACTGACGTGAGCTCGACATGAGCTGGGCGGCTGCCTTGCTCGTGGCGATGACTCATGTCGTGACCGCATCCCAGCTCAGAGAGCTGGGCACCGGGGACGACGCACGGGTGGTGCCGGGGCTCGAGCGCCTCGTCTATCACTTGCTGGAACAACGCGATCGGTTTCCCGACGGGATGACCCCACCCGCGATCGAAGAAGAGCTCGCGGCGAGCCTCGAAGCGCTCGAGCGATTGGCGCCGTCGGAGGCGATCGGTCCTGCGCGGGCGGTGCTCGCGCGCACCCCATGTCAGAGAGCTTGCTGGGCCGCCCGACGCATCGTGTCTCGCCGGGGCGAGGTGGGGCTCATCCGGCAAGGCCTCGACGATTACTTCGCGGCTCCTGATGCTTGGCACCGAGTACTCGCCTCCGCCGCCCGAGCTACCGGTGACGTCCGTCTCCGAGACTTTGCTCCAGAGCTCGCGTCAGCAGACGCAGCTCACGTCGCCCCGCGAGCTCCGGTCTCCGAACGTCTCCGTCGCTCGCGGATCGCTCTCGCCGCCGGCGTCGACGCCTCAGACGTGCTGCATCTCGAAGCCCGGCCCGACACGCTCCGGGGTCTCATCGAGCGGGACGCCTCGTCACTCGCACACGTCCTCATCGAGCCTCAACAGCTAGCCGGGCTCTATCCCTATCTCGCGTGGTCGCGGCACCGAGCGGTGCGAGAGCGCTTGTTCGAGGCGTCCGCAGCTCGCGCTCCGGCGCTTCGGGCGCTGCTTCTGTCGCCGGCTCCCACCGCTGGTGACAAGACCCGCTATGCCGAGAGCATGGAAGACGCTTGGGCGGAGGCCATCGCCGCCGGGGCCTATGAGGCATTGAAGGAAGCGCTCGGAGAGCCCGCGCTCGTGGCATTCATTCACCGCACGGAGTCCCCGGCCGCCCTCAGTCGGATACCACTTCCCGAAGCGCGCGAGCGTCTGATCTCTTTGGGGACGCCCGCCTCGATCGACGCGTTGTCGATCCGCCCGGACCGCGTGCTCGCCATGGGCGCGGCACGGGCGCTCCTCCAGTCCCCGGATCGCGAGCTCCGCGCAAGCGCGACGGCGCTATGGCTGCGGCTCGGGGCGCCCGGCTCGAGTGCGCTGTTGAACGATCTCGCTCTAGCCGACGAGCTCCCTAGATTCTTGGGCGCGGTTATCGAAGCGCCCGTCTCACCGACGCTCACCGCACGAGCCCTTCGAAAGGCGGCGGAGCGGGTGGGGTCTTCGCCGGAGGCCGTCGCAGCGATGACACACTTCCATCGGCTCGATCCGGTGGCTTTTCTCGACTGGCTCGACCCGCGCGTCTCCTCCGCGCTCCGGGAGCGGGCGCAGTTCGTCATGTCGTTATCGGGGGATCCGAGCCGGCTCCCGCTCTTGATCGAGCTCGCGGTGCTGGGTGGCGGCTCGCCGGTGAGCCGCGAAGCCGGGTTTCGGGGACTGGCGGAGCAAGACCTCGGGCGTTTCGACAAACGACTCCACCGTTTGGCGGGAGACTCCGATCGATCGATTCGGTATCAGACCTCGCTCGCGTTGACGCCGACCGGCGAGGGCTTCGCGCTCCGGCTCCTATTGGCGGAGCTCGATGAAACGGATGCTCGCGCCGCGCTGAGAGCTCGTCTCGCGATCGAGCGGCTGGCGCCGGGAAGAGCGCGCGCAATTCTCGAGTCCATGGTGCTCGACCAGACGATCACGTCGTTCGGCACCCGGCGCTACCTGGAGCTGGGCCCGGCGCCCGAAGAAGTGCGGGAGCTCATCTGGAGTCGTCTCGAGCCTCTCGTCTCGGCGCTCGAGCCCGGGGCTCTCGAGTTGGCGGCGAGACTCGGCCATCCGAAGGCCGTCGCCGCCGTCGAGCGTTACTTGCGCTGACGCGAGCAACGAGCCGGCGTCGTTTTAGCGCTGTGCTAAGCTCGAATTCATGTCGAGTTATCGGCCGAGGGCCGGTTTCAGCTTCGGCGGGCCGATCACGCCCGCCGTGAAGAACCTCATCATCGCGAATATGGTCGCGATGTTGGCGCAGGTGCTCATCCCGTTCATCGGGCCGTCCGCGTCCTCTCCCGGGGTGTTCTCGCTCGTCCCCCCGCTCGTCCTCCCGTGGAATTTCCAGATCTGGCGGTTGGGCACGTACATGTTCTTGCATGGCGGACTGAGTCATCTTTTTTGGAACATGCTCGCGCTGTTCATGTTCGGCTGTGCGATCGAGCGACAGTGGGGCACGCGATCGTTTTACCGCTACTACTTCTTGTGCGGGCTCGGCGGCGCCGTCTTCTCTTTGATCCCCTACGGGCCGTTTTGGTCGACGCCCATCATTGGAGCCTCGGGCGCGGTGTACGGCATCTTGCTCGCGTTCGGGGTGCTGTTTCCTTATCGCGAGATCCTCGTCTTCCTGATGTTTCCGGTGCAGGCACGCTACCTCGTCACCGTCTTCGGCTTCATCGCTTTCGTGAGCTCGGTGTCGGGAGGAGAAGGGGTTGCCCACGTCGTTCACTTGGGCGG
>JAJCXL010000332.1 GCA_029263435.1 Acidobacteriota bacterium
GCACCTGTGGCCCAGCGGCCGACCGACGAGAGCTCACATCCGCAGTCAAGACGACACTCCAATCCATGCTTCCTGTCCGCCGGGCCCGTGCGGGCAGGCTGACCGCGTTGTTCGGACCGACCGGGGTTGGCAAAACAACGACCGCGGCGAAGCTTGCCGCGAACGAGATCCTCAATCAGAACCCGAACGTGACTCTCGTGACCAGCGATACCTACCGGGTCGCGGCGATCGAACAGCTACGTGCTTACGCGGGTGCGATGGGGGCGGGCTTCGAGGTGGTGAGAAATGTTTCGGAGCTGGACGCATTGCTCCAGCGGAAGGACCCTTCGGAGCACGTGATCCTCGATACCGAAGGCAGAGGGCCTCGCCAACTGAGCGAGCTCGATTGCTGGTTCGACTACCTTGCGGCACGCGACGACGTGGAGCGACACCTCGTCTTGAGTGCTAACACCAAGCCTGCGGATCTCGGAGAAACGATCGAACGCTTCGGCGCCGCGCGTCCCGAGACCATGATTTTCACCAAAGTCGATGAGACCAATAGCTACGGTCCCATCGTGAGCGAATCGGTGCGGCGCGGCCTCCCCGTCTCTTTTCTCGGGACCGGCCAGAAAGTACCCGAAGAGATCGTCGTCGCGACGCCGGAGGCAGTGGCCGAGCTCGCGGTGTCTTCACTCAGCTGACCATCACGAGGGAAACAACATGTTGAATGAACTGGACTCACGGCCCCAGCCCGCCACCGCGGGTGATCTCGCGATGACGGGGATCGCCATCGCGAGTGGAAAAGGGGGCGTTGGCAAAACCAACGTCGTGGCGAATTTGGCCGTCTCGCTCGCGATGGAAGGGCGATCCGTACTCGTCATCGATGCCGATTTCGGATTGGGAAATCTCGATGTATTGCTCGGACTCTCTCCGCGTTACAACATCGGTCACTTACTCACGGGAGAGAAATCACTCGAGGAAGTTCTCATCGACGGACCAGCCGGCGTGCGAATTCTTCCGGCGGCGAGCGGCCTTCAAAGCCTGACAGCCATGAATCAAATGCAGCACCGAAGGCTGCAAGATCGACTCGAACGTCTCCGCGACGACGTCGACTATGTCTTCATGGACACCTCGGCGGGGATCTCCGACAACGTGACGGATGTTCTGGCTTCCGCGACCCGTACCCTCGTGGTCACGAATCCCGAGCCGACCTCGCTGGTGGACGCCTACGCGCTCATCAAAGTGATGCAGCGGCTTCATCCCGAGCGGTCGATGGAGCTACTCGTCAACTCGGTGCAGGGTGAGAGCGAGGCCCGGGAGGTCTACCGACACATTCGAAAGACGACCGAGCGTTTCTTGTCATTGTCACTCGACCTCTTCGGCTGGGTCGTCCGCGACCCCGTCGTTCCTCGATCGGTCCGTGAGCAGCAGCTGGTGGTGGAAAAGTATCCCGATAGCGCGGCGGCCCGCTCATTCAGGGCGCTAGCGGCAAAGCTGGATTCAGGGAAGAGTCCCAAGACCCACCCCTCGGGTCAGGTGCTCCCGTTCCGACGTGATGGGAGCGGTCGCCGATGACTTCGGAGCACTTGTCGCCGGAAGAGCGAGAGTCGCTCGTCGAAGAATGTTTGCCGCAAGTCAAGCGCGTCGCTTACCGACTCGCTTCACGCTTGCCGTCACACTTGGATATACGCGATCTGATCCAGGCTGGGCTCGTAGGGCTGTTAGACGCGATGGAGCGCTTCGAAGATGCTCGAGGGGTCCGGTTTTGGTCCTTTGCCGAGACTCGAGTGCGAGGCGCGATGCTAGACAGCCTCCGCAACCTGGACCCGGTGCCGCGCTCGGTCCGTCGCCGCCGTCGTGAGATCGAGCAGGCCTATGGGCGTCTGCAGGGAAAGTTCGGTCGAGCCGCCACGGACCAGGAGCTCGCCGATGAGGTGGGCGTCGGCCTCGACGAGCTCGCAAAGATCCTCGAGGACGTGCGAGGCACTGAGATTGGGCTCTCACTCGCCGAAGGGACCGATGACCTGATCCAGTTCGTGGCGGACGCGAACGCTGTCGATCCCTTCATCGTGGTTGAAAAGCAAGAGATGCGGTCGCATTTGGCGAAGAGCCTCGAAGAAATTCCTGACCGCGATCGTTTGTTGCTCGCGCTCTACTACACGGAAGAGCTCACGATGAAAGAAATCGGCAAAGTTCTCAACGTGAACGAGTCACGCGTCTCGCAGCTTCACAGCCGAGCCGTCGTGAGGCTCCGAGGCGTGCTGTCGGCCCGCCTCTCAGGTGAACATCGCCAGAAGTCAACCTATGACGGTGAGTCCGAAGCGCCGGAGGCCGCCGTGGCTTCGGCCGGCGGTGGAGCGCGTCGACGCTAGCGCTTCAAGAGATGGAGCCAGTCTTGCATTCGAACGGCACGAGAAGGGGTAGCGAAGACTTACGATGAGCCGATTACTCTCGCAAGACGAAGTCCGGGCGCTGCTACAGCAACCCGAGATGGGGGACGCCGACGCGGCGGACGCGGGCGAGAGCCCGGCCGTCACCCCTTATGACTTCGGCGAACGGGAGCGCATGCCGTCGTCGCGGCTACGCTATCTGCAGTTTCTTCATGACCGCTTCGCGCAGCAGCTCAGCTTGGCGCTCTCCGCCTATTTGCGAAATGCGACCTCGGTGGAGCTCGAGGGAGTCCAACTCTCGTCCGGCCGCCGGATCCTCAGAGAGCTCGATGACCCCATCGCGATCTTCCTCGCCACCGCGGACCAGAAGGGTGGGAGTGTCGGCCTCGTTATCGACAACCCGCTCGCCCTCGGCTTCGTAGACCGGCTGTTGGGTGGTGCCAGCGAGGATGCACCTCCTGAGCGTGCGCTGACCGAGATCGAGCAACGGGTGCTCCAAGCACTCGCAGAGATCGTTTTCTCGACTCTGAGTCGGAGCTGGTCGCCGATCGTCGAGGAGACCATGACCGTCGAAAAGGTCGAGACCCGACCGGCTCTCATCACACTCGAGCCGCCCGAAGAGGGACGGGTCGTGCTGAAGTTCAAGGTTGGCTTGAGCGCGGGCGAGGGCGCTCCGCTGGCGGATATGCGTGTCATTCTACCCATGTCCATCGCGAACCCCTTGTCGACGGAGCTTGCGAAGGATCTCGGCCAGGAGCGTGGTGGGATGGCCTTGTCTCCCGAGAAATCGAAGAAGCTAGAGTCCATGCTCTTGCGCACGACCTTGGAGCTAGCGGTGGATTTGGCCGGTAACGGTGTGACGGCCGGCGATCTCTTGCGGATGCGCGTCGGTCACGTGCTGAAGCTCGGACGCTCCATGGAAGAGCCGGCCACGGTACGGATCGGCGGGGTCCCGAAGTTCAACGCCGTGCTCGCCCTTCGTGGTGGGCAGCCCGCGGTCGAGCTCAAAGATTCCATCGACGCGAATTGATAGGAGGAAACGGATGTCGGAAACCGAAGCGATCAAAGATGAAGCCGAAACGCCGGCGGCGAATATTGAGCGCATCCTGGACGTGGAAGTGTCCGTCGTGGTGCGATTCGGAAGAGTCGAGATGACGCTCGGGGAAGTCGCGCAGCTGACGCCAGGCAGCGTTGTCGCCATGGATCGATCCGCCGATCAGCCGGTCGAGCTACTGGTCAACGATCGCGTCTTTGCCACGGGCGAGGTGGTCGTCGCGGACGGAAACTATGCGCTGCGCATCGTGGAGATTCTGAGCCCGGCCGATCGGATCCGCTCACTCGGCTCGTAGACAAGCGCCATGGAGCACATCGTCGTCGTGATCTCGTTTTGCGTGGTACTGTTCGCCTCGGGTATCGCTCGCACTTTGTTCCGCTGGGGCATCGGCCGACAACGAATCGAGCCCGCCGCGCCGCGGAAGGTGAGCCAACCGAGTGCCTTTCACGAAGCCCCGGTGTCGACGTCTCCGTCCCAGCCGGCGTCGACGCCTCCGTCCCAGCCGGCGTCGTCGCGCGCCTCCCGGGTGCTCCGACGTCTCAAATGGATGGGCTCGTCTTTCGTTCGTCCGTTCGCGGCTGTTGTTGTGATGTTTCGCCCCGGGCGCTCGCGGCGGAACGAACGGAGCGCGGCCGACGACCTTGCGGCGCTCGCGGCCAGAGTGGGCCGCATCGAATCGTTGCTGGCTCAAACGAACGGCACTCGAATGGCCGCGGTCTCTGACGATGAGGCGCCGCAGCGCGGGAGAGCTCCGCTGTCTCGAGAGCTCGACGCCGCCGAGATTGCGGCTTCCGCGGGTATGAGTCGCGCGGAGATGGAGCTCATGCTCAGGATGAGAGGGACGCGATGAGCCGGGACGTGTCGTCCCAGGGCTGTGCCGCGAGCCATTGTCCGGATCGGACGTCATTGTTCGGCGGACGATTCCGTAGACGCACGCGTCCCGGCTTCGTGGTGGGCGCGAGCTGGTATTGCGGCGAGGGGTGCTTAAGGCAAGGTCTCGCGACGATCCTCGAAGCGCTGGCGCAAGGTCGAAGCCGTGGTGTTTCGGTGGAGCGGAGCTTGCGTCCGACGCTCGGACTGCTGTTGATGGAGCAGGGAAAGCTGACCAAAGAGCAGCTCGACCACGCCTTGGAGGTGCAGCAGCACAAACCCGGACTTCGTATCGGTGAGCTGCTGGTAGAGCTAGGTTCCGTCAGCGAACGGGAGGTCACCCAGGCCCTCAGTCGTCAGTTCGCGGTGCCCTGGGTCAACTTCGTCAAAGGTCAACTGTCCCCCGCGGTACGCAGCTTGATCCCCGCCGTGGTCGCGCGTACCTATTCCGTGGTCCCGGTCGATCATCAAGCCGCCGCCGGTCGCATCCTCGTCGCCATCGTGGGGCCGCCGGACTACGCTTTCGTGAACGGGCTATCCCGCATGCTCGAGCTCGATGTCGCGGTCCTCGTCGCTGACGCGTCGCGGCTGGCGCAGCTCATCGATCAGTTCTACCCAGAGTCCAAGGCGGCTGAGCGTTTGATGGAGCTGGGTACGGTCGACGCCGCTGCGTTGACGGATCTCATCGCCACTCAAGCCGAGCGTTATAGCGCTGAAGAGCTTCGGCTGGAACGCTGTGGCGCCCGATTGTGGCTGCGATTGATCAAGGACGACAAGCGCTTGGATCTACTGCTCGACGTGGACTTGCCTGAAGAAAGCGAGGTCTACGCTTCATGACCGGCCGCTTCAACGTATGGACTGGGGCTGCTTGCTCGGCACTTTCTTCCCGGTCCCGGCAAGATGGGACCGGTCGAGCACGACGATGCCCGAGCTCGATGCCCATGGTAGCTGCGGTTTCGCATCCGCCCGGCGCTCCGATCGCGCATCGTGCTCCGTCCACGGCGACTGGCACATGCATTGCTACTTTCGTTTCAGAGAGGAAACCATGAACACGAGTCTATATGTCGGTTATGCAGGGTTGTCCGCGGATCTTCGTGCGCTGGAACATGCCGCCCACAATGTTGCCAATGTCAGCACGAACGGATTTCGCGAAGAACGAGCTTTCGTCGACGCGCTCGAAGCGGCCGGGACGCACTACCCACGGGTGGGAGGTACTCAGGCGAGCACTTTGCCGGGACCTCTCGTCGCCACTGGAGCAAAGCTCGACCTCGCGATCGAAGGGCAGGGCTTCCTCGTCGTCGACACTCCAGCAGGCCGTCGTTATACCCGAGACGGCGGACTGAGTATGGACAAAGAAGGAACCCTCGTCACCAAGGATGGACTTCCGGTTCTCGGGCAGGGGGGCCGCATCACGTTGTCTCCGGGTGATATCGAGATCGACCCCGAGGGACGCATCGCGGTGGAAGGCGTCCAGTCGGGCCGATTGCTTCTCGTGGATCTCGACCCGGCGACGTTGAGCCGGGAGTCGGGCGGGCTGTATCGCTCGTCGTCCGCGACGGAGGCCCCGGCCAATGACAGTCGCTTGAAGCAAGGCTTCGTCGAGAAGTCGAATGTGGGTCTTCCCTCGCGGGATGCAGCGGCACTTCAGAGACATTTCCAATCACTGAGTCGAGCGATGACGACCGTTACCGGTCTTGAACGACGACTCATCAGCACGGTCCGGGGCCAGTAGGCGGATGACGATCTCCAACCAAAAGGCTTCAGTTGCTACCTCATCCATCCACTTCACTCGATAGCGGGAGACACCGATGATCCGATCTTTTTACACGGCAGCGAGCGGCATGCAAGCGCAGCAGCTAAACATCGACACCGTTGCGAACAATCTCGCGAACGTCAACACCACCGGGTTCAAGCGAGTCCGCACCGAGTTTCAAGATTTGATGTATCAGACCATGCGCGCCCCCGGAACGGCGTCGTCGCTGTCCAGCGAGTACCCCGTGGGCTTGCAGCTCGGACTCGGCTCCAAAGCGGTCGCGAACGATCGCCTGTTTCTGCAGGGTGATTTCAAACAAACCGGAAACCCACTGGACTTCGTCATCGAAGGGTCGGGATTCTTCTCCGTGCTCCAGCCGAACGGCGACGAAGTCTATACCCGCTCGGGTGCGTTCCATCTCGATCGCGACGGCAATCTCGTGACCGCGGACGGGCTCGCACTCGATCCGCAGATCACGATCCCGAGTGATGCGACCTCGATAAGCGTCGCACCCGACGGGACGGTCACCGTGACCCAGCCCGGACAAACCGAGGCGCAGCAAGTGGGTAATCTGGAGCTCGCGCAGTTCTCGAATCCCGCCGGGCTCGAAGCGCTCGGCCGAAACTTGTTCTCCCCGTCGGCGTCATCGGGCGACGCGATTCGTGGAACTCCAGGGGAAGAAGGTCTCGGGAGCTTGAACCAGGGATTCTTGGAGCAGTCCAACGTCTCGGTGGTCGAAGAGATGGTGAACCTGATCCTCGCGCAACGTGCCTACGAGGCGAACTCGCAAGTGATCAAGACCGCCGACAGCATGCTGAACGAAGCCAATCAGTTGGCGAGATCCTAATGCGCGGTAACGGCACGAGCTCGAATCGGAAGGCTTTCGCGGTGGTGCCCACACGGGTGGCCTACGGCGTCGCGCTGCTCTTGCTCGCGACAGTCGCGGCGGACCCGGTTCACGGGGCGGCGAGAGCGAAAGTGACCCTGACCGAGCGCGCGATGACCGACGGTCCACAACTGACCCTTGGCACGCTCGCCCGGATCGACGCATCCGACCCGACGCTCGCGGCGGCTCTCGATGTCGTGATGGTCGGCTATGCGCCGTCGCCGGGCGAGAACCGCTGGCTCGATCGACGCGAAGTGACCGAAGCGCTCGCGCTCGCGGGTTTTGCCCCTTGGGATATCGAGCTCGCGGGTGCCGAGCAGGTTCATATCA
This sequence comes from Acidobacteriota bacterium, assembly GCA_029263435.1. GTDB lineage: Bacteria > Acidobacteriota > Vicinamibacteria > Marinacidobacterales > SMYC01 > JAJCXL01. The sequence goes on from JAJCXL010000332.1 coordinate 7,263, forward strand.
CCCGAAGCTCCCAGCTCGTTCCCACTCAGAGACTCCTTCGAGCATTGAAGCATGCGCTCTCACGGGATCTGGGGATGGACCCGTCCCAGCTCGCCATTGGTGAGCTCGAGCTCGCGGACGCGCCGCGAGTGGGTGGCGGTGAGCTTCACATGGAGGTCGAGTTTCTCACTGAGCCGCGGCTCGACACATCTTTGCAGTCCAGAATCCTCGTGAGCGTTTCAGGAGTTCCCACCGCGGAAGTCCACGCGAGGGTCACCGCCACGACGAAACGCTCCCAGAGCCGACCGGGGCCAGGGGTCGTGACGCAGAAAGAACGACGCGCCGCGACGAAGCGGCTCATCCGTAGCGGCCAATATGTGACCATCGAGATCCAAAGAAACGGCCTTCAGATCACGACATCCGGGCGAGCGAAGGGTTCAGGCGCGTTGGGAGACGAGATCCCCGTGATGAACTCGGGGTCCGGGATCGTCGTGCGCGGCGTCGTCGCGAGTGAGGGCCTCGTTCGAGTCCGGTGGGGGCATGCCACCGACAGTTTCCGGGAGGGCCGGCAATGACGTACCCGCATTTTCGATCGGTGACTCGCCTCGCGGGCGTTTGGCTCGTTTGTGCAGCCTCGCTCGGCTCCGCCCAGGAGCCGGCTGCGTCGGGCACGGCAGCTAAAGGTGAGCGCGAAGCCAACGCGAACGTCGCCACGATTTCGAATCCAGAGCAGGGGGCGTCGTCCGGGTCGTTATGGACCGGCCACGTGGACGATGTCGACTTGATCTCCGATCTCCGCGCGAAGCATGTCGGGGACGTGGTCACGATCCGCATCGTCGAGAACGTCCAGGCGCGTCAGGGGGCCGATACCGAGACTTCGCGAGACACGAACGTGTCGGGCGGCATCGACAATCTCTTCGGGCTTCAGAACTACGTTCCCGATCAGCTTCAGCTCGATCAGCTCATCGGGGCGCAATCGTCGACCAGCTTCGCGGGCGGTGGCCAGAACACGCGGACGAACAGTCTGAACACCACGATCACCGCGACCGTCAGCGAAGTGCTCCCGAACGGAAACCTCAGGATCGAGGCTTCGCGCCACGTGAAGGTGAACGAGGAAGAAGAGCGACTCACCTTGCGAGGCACTATCCGCCGCTACGATGTCGGTCCGAGAAACGTCGTCTTGTCGACGCAGGTGGCCAACGTGGAGATCGAGTATGGCGGCAAAGGTGCCATCGGCTCGAACTTGAAGCCCGGCATCCTGTTCCGGCTCATCCGCTACATCTTCTGAGCGTCAGCGATGAAGAGACTATTGCTCATTCGCCTCGTTCCCACCCTCTTCGTGCTACTCGCGCTCCTACCGGCGCAGCCTGTCGTGTCCGCCGTCACCCGTATCAAGGACATCGCGAGCGTCAAAGGCGTCCGCGGAAACGCCTTGATGGGCTACGGACTCGTCGTCGGCCTCAACAAGACCGGCGACCGGCGCCAGACTCTTTTCTCGAATCAGAGCCTCGCCGCGATGCTCGAGCGTCTCGGAACCTCCGTGGCCCCTAGGAACATCAAAGTCGAGAACGTGGCCGCTGTCGTCGTGACCGCCGAGCTTCCCGCGTTCGCTCAACCCGGGACTTCGCTGGACGTCACCGTCTCCTCCATCGGCGACGCCAAGAGCTTGCAAGGCGGAGTCTTGTTGATGACGCCTTTGCGCGGCCCGGATAACGAGGTCTATGCGCTCGCTCAGGGTGGTTTGACCCTGGGTGGTTTCGGAGCGGGGGGTGGGGGTAATAGCGTCCAGGTCAATCATCTCACCGTCGGTCGAGTTCCGGGTGGCGGGGTCGTCGAACGGCCGGCGCCCAAGGTGTCTCTCACCGGTCACCTGGAGATTGTGCTCGACTTCAACGACTTCACGACCGCGAGCCGGCTGGCGACGGCGGTGAACACGGCTATCAGCGACGCCACCGCCACTCCCATGAACGGACGCACTGTCGCGGTGACCGTGCCGGACATCTATGTCGGCCGGGAGGTGGAGTTCATCGCGGCACTCGAAACGCTCTCGCTAGACACGGACGTCGAAGCACGGGTCGTGATCAATGAGCGCACCGGGACCATCGTGATGGGTGCCAACGTGCGCATCTCTTCAGTGGCGGTGGCCCACGGTGGACTCTCGGTCCGGGTCGATACTCAGTTCAACGTGTCACAGCCGGCGCCATTCACCAGAGCGCGCGGGGCGGAGACCGTTGTCGTTCCAGATCAACAACTCGACACCGCGGAAGAAGAAGCGCGGGTGATGGCCTTAGGGGAAGGGGCCACGATCTCCGAGCTGATTCAAGGGCTCAACACCATCGGCGCCACTCCGCGAGATATCATCGCCATCCTGCAAGCCCTCAAAGCGGCGGGCGCGCTTCAAGCCGACCTCCAGGTTCTCTGATGCGGATCGAACCGTCGATCACGGACGCCCTCTCGAGCGGTCCTTCATCCGAGGACGGCGCAGATCTGAAGCGCATGGCGCAGGAGTTCGAAGCGACCCTGATGGCCGAGATTCTTCGCAACTTGTCGGACAGTGTCAGTGGAGATGACGAGGAGGACGCGTTTGGGGGCGCCTTGTCCGGAGTGCTTTGGCTGGAAATGACGCGAGAGCTCACGGCGGAGCGTCAGCTCGGCTTGGCCGAAGCACTCGCTCAACAATTGTCGCGAGACCGCGAAGCGGGGATCGCGCCGTCGCTGCCCTCGCCGATCTCTCCGATGTCGCCCGTTGAGGCGATGCCTGCCGCGCCGTTGAGCACGTCCGAGTCCTTCGACCCTCGGGGCCCGATTGCCCCGGTGGCGGGTACGGTCTCGTCCCGGTTCGGCTCTAGGGTGGACCCGTATGAACACCGCGAGAAGTTTCACGGCGGGCTCGACGTCGCCGCCTCGGAAGGAACGACGGTGAACGTCACCGCACCGGGCCGCGTCGTGTTCGCTGGGCATCGGGGGGACTACGGCAATGTCGTCATCGTCGAGCACTCTCGAGGGGTGCGAACCCTCTACGCGCATCTCAGCCGTATCGATGTGTCCGCGGGCGCCGAGATCCGCGGCGGCCAGAAGGTCGGCGCTGTCGGGAGCACGGGCCGGGCGACCGGCCCCCACCTGCACTTCGAGGTCTCCGAGGGGGGGACCCGCGTCGACCCGGAAGCCTGGCTCGCGCGCAGGAGCTGAGCGTGGGCCGGCAGCAGAACATTATTAATAACAAATCCATGTGGAGCCTAAAGTCGGTCGCGTGGGGGCCGATGAGGGGATCGGAGTCTATTAATCCATTCGACCCCGAGATCATGAGGAAACCTTAAAATGAAGATTACAGGCGACTTACCAACTCCGGAGCTCGATCCGAAGAAAACCTCTAACGCCACCGCTAAAACCGGCCGGGCCCAACCCGTTCAACCCGTTTCAGGGGATGGGCAGGACTCCGTCCAGATCAGCCAAAGAGGTCAGGCGCTCCTCCAGCTGTCGGCCCGCGCAGAAGCGGCTCCGGTGGCTGAAAGCGACCGACTGGAGAGTATCCGTCAAGCGGTCAATGACGGCCGCTACGCCTACTCGTCCGATCTGGTTGCGGACAGAATACTCGACAGCTTGGCCCATCACCCGGAAGGCATCTGAGCCGGCGAAATGCGGGATTTCTTCGAGGCCGCGTCCAGGTGGACCCGTGACATGCGTCTATCGATCGAATCGAGAGATCCGGGCTCACTCGAGGAGCTCCTCAGAGGCTACGGTGAGCTCGAGGCCCACGCCGCCGCGGCGTTGGGTCAGTTGAAGACCTCTGCCGCGATCGACGTCGCAACGCGCCAACGGCTGTTGACCGAGCTTCGCGATCTCTCCCGCGCCGCCCAGGTCGTTTCGGCTCTGACCGAGAGCGAGGCGCTCTATCTCGCGTGGGGACAGCAAGGCGCGCGGCCCCCTCAGGAATACACTTCGAATGGAAAGGTCGCACCACCCGAGCGCACCTCCGTTCACTGGGAGGCATGATGAGTCTCTTTAGCCAGCTTCACATCGGCCTGAACTCGCTGCGCGCGCATCAGTTCGGTCTCGAGATGACCGGCGACAACATCGCCAACGTGAACACACCAGGCTTCAGCCGCCGACGGCTCGCCTTGTCTCACGCCCCGCCACTCAACTACTCTCCTGTCGGTCAGGTCGGTGGCGGCGTGGAGGCGGGACCTATCACCGCCGTCCGTGACCGATTTCTCGAGCGCCGTCATCAACTCGAGTCCTCCGTCGCCGCTGGTGACGACGCCAGGCATCGGGTTCTAACGAACGTCGAGGCCGTCTTTGCCGAAGACGGTGGCTTCGGGTTGCAAGAAGAGCTCTCAGCGCTGTTCAACGCGTTTGCGGACGTGAGTGCCGAGCCGGAGTCGCCGGTATTTCGGGACCAAGTGTTGTCGAAAGCAGGGCAGCTCATCGATCGGTTCCAAGGCGGTTACCAGCGCTTGGAACAGATCGCTCGCGACGCGGACCAGGATGTCATTCGACTCACGGGCCAAGCGAACGATCTCATCGAGCGCATCGCGGCCTTGAACACTCAAGTGGCAAGGATCGAAGCCACCATTCCGGCCAATGCGGAGCGCGATGCGCGAGGCGAGGCTCTCCTCGAGCTTTCGGAGTTGCTGGAAGTCTCGAGCTACGAAAACCATGATGGGACGGTGACGGTGACGCTGAGGAATGGCAAGTCCCTCGTCTTGGGCGACACAACGTCGCTCCTCCAGGCCGTGCCGACGCCGCCCGACGGCCGCCCGACCTTGACACTTGGCACGACTGACGTGACCTCGCTCGTCGGGAGCGGTGAAATCGGTGGGCTGCTCTCCGTTCGCACCCAGGAGATCCCCAATAACCAGCTCCAGCTCGACACACTCGCTGCCGAGATCATGAGCCAAGTCAACGCTCTCCATCAGGCGGGATATGCGCTGGACGGCGCGACGACCGGGACCGATTTTTTCGTTCCTTTCGTGCCGGTAGCACCAGGGGATCCAACCGGGGCCACCATGGCGATGGCTGTCGACCCTTCTGTCGCAGCAGACGGAAATCTCATCGCCGCAGCCGGAGCCCCGGGGACGGCCGGCGATGGAGATCAGGCGTTGGCCATTGCGGCTCTCGCGGATCAGGCGACTCTCTCGGGCGGAACAGAGAGCTTCGGTGAGTTCTACTCCGGATTCGTGTTCTCGTTGGGTACCGACGTCAGAAGGGCTGAAGCTTCGGCGCAAGCCTCGGCGGCAGTCGCGGACCACGTGGGGCGTCAGAAGCTCTCTCTCTCCGCGGTGTCC
>JAJCXL010000333.1 GCA_029263435.1 Acidobacteriota bacterium
TCGTTTCTGACAGAGTTGAGTGAGATCGAGCGTATCGTTGTCGACCCGCAGAGGTCGTGCGAAGTCGAGTACTTCTCCGACCATCCAGTTCAGCCGGTCGACCTCGTGGTCGATGTCCTGGAGCGCGTCGTCGACATCTTCCTGGAGCGCTGACGGTCGGCGGATTGCCCTGAGCGACGCTTTGATGATCATCAATGGATTGCGAATCTCATGCGCGAGCACGGCGGACATTCGCCCGAGCGCGCTCAACCGTTCGGCCACCGCAGACTCGCGTTGGAACCGCGCGATCGATGCGGTAAGCCGGTTGAACGTGGTCGCGACGAGCCGGGTGTCCTCATCCTGCCACCTCCCGACCAGGTCGATCTTTCGGGCCAGATCTCCGGTTTCGGAGATCTCACGCATCGTCCGGGCGATGGCGCCGAGGGGCTGGGTCACGGTCCGTGCGACGACATAGCTCAACAAGATGGCTAACAGCGCGCCGAGGGCCGCGGCGAGGATGACGCCTTGACGAAAGGCACTCAAAAAGGCCGAGCGTTCGTTGCGGGAGAGCAACGTCACCGCGCGGATCTCTTCGCCGAACAGCGCCACCGGCAGCGCGACCCAGTCCTTACCGGCGAGCTCGATCTCCCTCGTGTTCGCGAGGTCGAACAGGCGCGGCGCGTCCGAAAATCCGAGTGACAGCGTCGAGGCGAGAACGCGCTCACGCGTGACGATGATGACGTCGCTTTGCGAAAGGTTTCCGAGCCTTTCGGCGAGGTCCTCATTGATGGAGAAACCGAAGCTCAACGTCCCGAGCCTTTCGGGCGCGACCTGTCCGATGGTGATCGGGTAAGTCACGATCTCGACAGCGCCTCCCGGAGTCTGGTGAAAGGAGGTGCTTCCATGCTTCCCATCGGATTCTTCGACGATGGCCTCCGGAATCTCGAACGCGAACGGGCCGAAAGCCGCGAGAGTCTCGCCGCCGTCATTCGTAATGGAGACGAAGTCCGAACCGACGAGTCTCATATAGTCGATGGCGATGGGGGCGACCGTCGGCGCGTCGTTGGTCGACACCGCCGCTTTCAGCTTTGGTAGATCGGCGATGAGAGAGGCGAGCAAGCGTAGGGTGTCGAGCCGGTCGCGATGTTGCTCTTCGACGATCTCGCCCGACTGAGCGAGCTGCTTCAAGAGCTGAGCCTCAGCAGCGGTGGATACCCGCTGGGTGACGAACAGAGTTCCGATCGTAATGACGATCGCCGCGACGAACGCGCATGCGAGAAACACCCGATTGCGCAGCGACAGAGAGACACGCACGGCCATTCGAGCTTTTAGTTTACGGTGAAATCACGTTTCGTCGTTTGCCCCGACGAGACGTCGATCCAAGCCTCGGCGCGGCGCTCGCCATTCGTCCACACGATGAGCTTGTGGCGCCCGTCGGGCACATCGTCAATGCGGTAGCGCCCGTCGTCATCGGTCGTTGCATAGAAGCGATGGGAGAACACGACGATATAGGCGTTCATGTGGGAGTGAATCTCGCAGAACACCCGGACCACGCCGGGGGTGTCGAATCGCACGGATTTCGATTGCCCTTCCGCATAGCGGCCGAGGTCGAAGCGGCGCGGTTTGGACAGGGAGAACACGTTGTGAAAGATGTCGTCACTGTTTGGAAAGTCGACGATCGACCCGACGGTCACGGGCACCACATGTGGGATGAAGGTCTCGTCTTTTTGATCGAGCCGCGCGTGGAGCGGCTCCGGCTCCGGTGTTCCTTTTGGGGCGGCTTCCAGGTAGACCAGGCTCGTCGTCGTCTCGCTCGGCGCGCGTTGATGGTCTCGACCCAGTGCACCCACCGCAGGACGTTCGCGGTCGCCGTCGTTCTTCCGGATCTGGACCGTGCCGGTGATCGTCCCGGACCCGTCGGAGCCGGTCCGTCCCTCACTCGTCGATACGACGAGGATCGCGACACCCAGCAAAGTGAGGCTCGCTCGGGACAGGCTCGTGGTCTCTAGAACCAAAACACCGCCTGCACCGCGACGAACGAATCCGAGCTGCGCCTTCCACCGTCGCGCTCGTTGTGTTGGAAAGACAGCTTGGTGAGAAATTGACGGTGCCAGTAGTAACCGACTCCGGTCTCTATGCGGCTCACCGGGGCATCCCACCGAAACGGCTCGCTCACATCCACCCTACCGAAAGTGAGGTGATCCAAGCGCGCGGCAGCATAGAGACCCGGCCTAATCTTATAGCGCGCTTCGACGAAAGCGGCGACGCTATCCAGATCGGTTGCAAGCGTAGCGCTATCCCAGCGGCTCCAAATAGCCTCGGAGCGTAGGATCCAATCTCCAGCTGAAATTTCTCCGTCGACGCCGAAGGCGGTTTGAAACAACGCTCCCCCCTGGCCGCGCGCGACGAGGGCGCCTTGAAGCTCGCGGGTGTCATAACGACCGCGGGACCCGGAGACGCCCCAGACGAAGTGGGGGGTGGGCTCGACCCGCACTCGACCCGCCAGCTGTTTTCCGGGGTTGTCGTCGCTGACCCGGGGGTTTCCCAGTGTCCCTTGAGTCAGCGCGAGAGCGAGCTCGACCGGCCGGTCTCCGACTCGCAGTTGAATACCGGTGTCCCAACGGATCGGATTGAAAAGTGAAAGCCCCGGTGCCACCTCCCGGTTGCCGACCGAGTAACGGGTTTTGGCTCCCCGAGCTCTCATGTCGCGAAGCTCGGCTAGACCAGCCGGCGCGGCGTCGGGACGAATATTGGTCGCGTATTGATATCCCAGTGGGTATCCGATGAGCGGGTTATCCGCTTCGTAGCGTCGTCGAGAGAACGCCCCGAAGACCGGAGGGACCCGTCCCACCTGGATGTCCACGACCCGTCCGCGCCACGGACTGATGCGCGCGTACCAGGCGTAAGCCTCCACTCGCTCGAAGTTGTCGGTGCGGATCTCGGTCAACACGGCGAATCGCTCGGACACGCGTAGCTCGAGCTGTAGATTGGCGCGAAACAGCCTCAACGTGCTCGACAAATAGTCGATTTGGTTGAAGTAACCGATGTCGTGTTTGGCGAAGCTTCCCGCTACCTGGCCGCCGTATAGAAGGTAGTCACCGAGATCACGATCGGACGATTCCTGTGCATGCGCGGGAGCGACGAAAGCGCTCAGCAGTCCGATGGCTGTCCATCGAGCGAACCGAAATCCCGCGATCCACGGGGTCGCGCAGACCCGGCGGCGTCCCGCACCAAGTCGCATCACAGCGACGAGTATAGCTTGGGCACCTGTCGAGCTGCCTCTCGCGGCGAACCGTGCTTGGAGAAAAGTTGATAGAATCCGACTCCTTATGGCGTGGTATCGAAAGCTCCATTGGCAAATCATCATCGGACTCGTTCTCGGAATGGCGTACGGCGTGTTGGCCGCCGCGAATGGGTGGGCCCAGTTCACGTCCGATTGGATCGCCCCCTTCGGCACCGTCTTCATCAATGGGCTACAGCTCATCGCGGTGCCGCTCGTCTTGGCGTCTCTTATCACCGGTGTTGCTTCGTTGAGCGACGTTCGGAAGCTGTCTCGCATCGGCGGGAAGACCATCGCCATTTACGTGGGGACCACCGCGGTGGCGGTGGTGATTGGCCTGTTGATCGTCAACGTGTTGCGCCCCGGCGATCAGTTGCCGGAGGACGCACGCGTTCGGCTGCAGAGTCAGTTCGCGGAGACGGCGACCGAGCGCGAAGCGCAGGCCGAATCGGTTGGGGAGCGGGGACCCCTCGCTTTGTTGGAGGACATCGTCCCCTCGAACTTCTTTTCCTCGGCGTCGTCGAATCGCAACATGCTGCAGATCGTGTTCATCTCGATCTTGTTCGGGGTGGGTTTGATTCAGCTCGAGCAGAAACAGGCGAGGCCGATCCTCGATCTGTTCGAATCGTTGAACGCCGTCATCATCCGGTTGGTCGATCTCATCATGCTCGTCGCCCCGATCGGCGTTTTTGCCTTGATCGCTCGGACGATCACCGATCTGGTCGGAGGCGGTGAGTTCTCTCAAGTGTTCCAGCTCCTGGGGGCGCTCGGCTATTACAGCTTCGCGGTCGTGCTCGGGTTGGTGGTTCACATGAGCTTCACCTATCTCTTGATGATCAAGTTTTTTACCCCCATCCCGATCCGGACGTTCTTGGCCGGAATCGCTCCGGTGCAGCTCGTCGCTTTCTCGACGAGCTCGAGCGGTGCCACCCTTCCTCTCACGATGGAACGGTGCGAAGAAAAGCTCGGCGTTTCGGAAGAGGTGTCGTCCTTCGTCCTTCCGCTCGGAGCCACGATCAACATGGATGGCACCGCGTTGTATCAAGCTGTCGCCGCGGTGTTCATCGCGCAGTCCTTGAATATGGGGATCGATCTCACGGGTCAGCTCACGATTGTCTTGACGGCGGTACTTGCCTCGATCGGCACCGCGGCGGTTCCGGGGGCGGGGATCATCATGCTCGTGATCATCCTGCAGGCGATAAACGTCCCTTCCGCCGGCATTGCGTTGATCTTCGGCGTCGACCGAATCCTCGACATGCTGCGTACCGCGACCAACGTGACCGGTGACGCCACCGTTGCCACCATTGTTGCGGCGAGTGAGGGACAGCTCAACCCTCCGAATCTGGACGAGTCCGCCGACAAGATCCGAACCCACGCTTGAGCCGGCGCGGCGGCCGTCCCCGCGCGCTTGGATTAGAATCGACTCGAGCGATGCCCGTTGTCGACCGATGGTCGGATCGAGGCGTCAACCAGCCGAGCCGGTAGATGAGCGTCACGCGTTGGAATTGGATCCACGGCCGAAAGACGGATCTCATCTGGTATATCGGCTCCGCTCTCGCGGGGTGGATCTACGTGCTCGCGGTCCTGGCGCTCGGCACCGGCCTCGCCGACCCCCTCAGAGACCCTTTCCTGCAGTTGTCGATCGGCGGTCGCACGATCTCACTGACTCTCGGGGTCGTCGTGGTGGCGAGCTGGGCCGTTTTGATCGACGCCCCCCATGTGTGGGCGACTCTCGCCCGCACGTGGCTCGACCCGGACGATTGGCGGGAGCGCCGCGGTGTGCTTCTCGGCTCGATGCTGTTTTTCGCGCTCGGTCCGGTGGCGGTGTTCGGACCCTATGTCGTCGGCGCTTTCGTTCCGGTTCCTCGCGCGTGGATGGATATCGGAGCCTATCTGTTCCTGGTGTTCTTTCGCTTGTGGGCGTACTACCACGTCGCCCGTCAGCATTGGGGCTTTCTCGTCCTCTACAAGAGAGTCAACGACGATTGGGACGATCCGGTGGAGAATCGGGTCGACTGGTGGTTCTTTTATCTCGCGCTCTTCTTGCCGATCGTCTTGTTCGCGAGTGCCCCGTGGTACGCGCAAACGGGCATGCCGGACCTCTACTTGAGAACACCACTCTTGGGTGAGATATCCGTCGCGACCTTTCTCTACCCGGCCACGTTGACGCTCTACCCGGTGATGCTCGCGGCCTTCATCGGCTACCAATGGCGGCAGCACCGTCTCGGCCGGCCCCGCAATGGACCCAAGCTGCTGCTCCTCTCGGCGATCGTGCCGCTTCATCTCGTCGTCTTCGTTCACCCGATCCTTGCGCTGTTCGTCGTGCCGGTCGTGACCGTCGGACACAACCTTCAATACCATCGGATCGTCTGGGCCTTCGGACGCAACAAGTACTTACACCGGGAGGAGCCCGCCTTCCGATGGGCACGATTCTCGTTTCGCTCGGTGCCGATTTATTTCTCGCTCGGTTTGACGTTCACTCTCGCGTGCTATCAGGGACCGTGGGTCTCTTTCATGAAGAACACCGTTGCGCGAGCGTTCAACACATGGGTGATCGACGGCATCGGAATCATCGCGGGTACCCTACCTCCCGGCGGGGCGGATATGGGCGCGCGCGTGGCCGCGACCCTGTTTCTCGGATGGGCGATGCAGCACTACTACCTCGACGCCAAGATCTGGCGAGTGCGTCGGGACCCGAAGCTCACCGAGCACCTGGACGTCTAGTAGACCGTGGTGCAAGCAACAGACGCATTTTCGCCACGGGACACGACGACCGGCCGGTGAAGGGATTTCCCCTCGACGATTCGCCGGTCTCCCCCAACCCTGAAGGCAGCCGCTCGGCCCGTGCACGAAGAGTGGCGGTAAGGCCTTTGTTTGTAGCAGTTTCAATCCGCTCTCTCGAGGAGTCTTTGGCGCGAGTCTTGCAAAGAGATCCGGCAGAACTTGGAAGGACATCGTGGGGCTCGAAGGAAAACTCGAAGATCTGCCGCTGATCGAGCTGCTTCAGATCGTCGCGTTCGCTAAGAAGACCGGCTATCTGCGCGTCAAGGGCGCGTCGGGGCGAGGCATCATCATCGTGCGGGACGGACGGGTGCTGTTCGGATGCTCTTGGCGGACATTGGAAAAGATCCGAACTCTCGCGAAGGACCATTCCAGGATCACCGAAGCCGGCAACAGAGACAACGTCGAAACGGCCCTGCGAGATCTCGTCCGGCTCGAGGAGGGTAGCTTCCGATTCGAGCTAACGGATGAGATTACCGACACCCTTGGCGGGGTCACCATCAGTCCCTTCATGGTGCAAGGCGGGATGGATCCTCAAGAGCTTCTCTTGGACTTGGCCGTCGAGAAAGACAACCACGAGCGAGAGCTCACGACGCTCCTCGAGCTCGCTTTCAGAGATGGCCCGGAGTCCGATAACCCCGTCTCATCGACGTCGCCTCCATCGGGAGCGGCGCACTGCGCGAGTACGTCCCCATCCAATGGGGAGCGAGCCCTTTCGTTCCAAATGCTCGAATCCTCCGGGGTGGAGTCCGACAGCGTCGAGTCCGCCACCGCCACACCCGACGAGGATCGCAAGGCCTATGTTTCGCGGATGACGAGGAAGCTCGTCGAGCAAACGTCATCCAACGACGTTTCTGCTCTCGTCCTTCGAGTCGCGGAGCGCTTCGTCGAACGATGTGTGCTGTTCCTGGTTCAAGGTCAATCCGCACGGGGAATTGCAGGGTTCGGCTTTGCCGCGGTAGCGTCGGAATGCGTGTCGGTGTCTCGACGGATCCGTCTGGACGTGGGAGTGACGGCCCCGTTGGGGCAGCGCCTCTCTTCCGGCGGGACCCTCCATCTGAGCCACGATCTGCGCGACCACACCGAGGCGATCGTCGAAGAGATTGGCCAAGGGCTGGCGAACGAAGGCGTCTTCGTGCCGATGCGCGCCAATGGCGCTACGACGCTCTTGCTCTACGGCGACAACGGATCGAGCGCGAGCCCACTTCATGAGATCGAGGTCTTGGAGCTGTTCGTTGCCCAAGCGGGCATGGCGCTCGAGAACAAATTACTCCAAAGAAAACTCGACGAGATGGACGAACAATTTGTCGAGAGGATCGTCTGAGCGATGACGAGAGACAACCGCACAAAGAGTCTGCCGGACTCCGCCACCACGGTCGACGCGGAGAACGTTGCCTTCGTCGAGCGGATGCTACGCGTGCACCCACTCACGATTGGAGCGCTGTACGAAAGAGACGGGAAGCTCGGCCACGGCTATGTGCTCAACTTGAGTGAGACCGGCGTCTTCTTGTCCGCGGATGAGCGTTTCGATCGAGGAGATCGCTTGATGCTTCGCTTCTCCCTCCCGTTTCAATCGGGCGCGGTCTGCTCGGAGGTCGTCGTGCGGTGGCGCGGTGACGAGACCGCGAAAGACGCCGCGGTGCCTCGTTGGGGGTTCGGGCTCGAGTTCGTGGAGCTCGACGAGCGAACGATGGACCGAGTGCGCGATTTCGTGGAACGATTCGTAGAGCTAGCGACCGCTCTCGACGACTGAGGGGCCATCGGCGGCGGGCGCCGTGTACCGCGTGGTTCTACTCGGCGAGGTGGAACACGATGCCGAGGCCGAATCGTACGCCCGTCGACACCCGGGTCATACCGTGGCGCAAGGGAATGACACTTCCACCGGCACGTCTTTGTCGCGTCGCGAAGATAACGACATCGCCTTCACTCGCCGAGAACGCGCGGCGTCGTTGCTCGCCCTCCTCGGTATCATCCGCGACGTAGAACTCACCACCTTCGAAGTCGCGGCCTCTCCGAGACAGAAGGACGAGCGCTTGATACGGGAAATGAATCGGCCCGTAGATGTCGCGGTGAGGATGGTTGACGCCCCCTTCGGGGTAGCCTATCAAGATCGATGACGGCCGCCGCTGGCCGCGAGATCGGCACTGGCGCCAGAACGCCGCCAGAGACTCCGGGGCCCCGGCGGGCGCGAGCCTTGGATAGAGGGCCTGCCTCAATGCATGCGCAGGCTTCGGGAGCGGTTCCCGATAGAAGTGATAGGAGCCGACGCCGTAGCCTTTGCCGAACATGTCGACGCTGCGCTCGAAACGGGCCTCCGTGATGGAGTCCCGCCGGATGTCCGAGCACTCGCGTGGACTCAGAAGGCTCGCGAGGCGGACGGCACCTTCGCGCGCCAGGCGCTCGTGAATCCTCGTCCACCCGAGCGCATCCAAGCGCTCGTTCAAGCTCGTTTTGTATGCACGACCCGCGGAGATTCCGGTCGCGGTCGGCAAGAGCAGCGCTTTCGACCGCGGCACGCCAGGAGGCAAGAACCCGCGCGCGGCCGCAGACGCTTGGTCTCCGAAAGGCTCAACCCTGAGTCCGTGCCATCGGGTCAGCATCGAGTCGTCGCTCGCGGCCAAAACCCTCTTTCCGTAGAGCCCGACGAACGGCGCGCCGACCCGCTCGGCCCAGCTCCGGATCGACTCTCGCGCTGTCGGCCTGGCCCCTTCCTTTCGCAGTCGCCTGAGCTGAAGAGCTGCATCCCGCGGAGCGCCGTCCGCGGGGACGACGCGGTGCCAAACGAGCGGTGAGCGACGTGAAAGACTCGCCAGCGCACGCCCGGCGGCGCGTGCCGCGCCGGGGCGACCGGCGATCGCCGCCAGCTCCGCGAACGAGCGTGTCTCGCCTCGAGGGATCTCAGACAGCGCGCGAAGATACGGTTTAGAGCTCACGTTCGATCCCGACGACTTCGTAGCCGGTGGCACTGCTTCGGAGATACACGTCCACCGCTTTCATGCCGTTCGGCGCGCCTTCACTCCTGGTGCGGACCCGGACCATGACGAATGCGCTCGACCCATCGGGGACAGAAAGCGTCGGCGCGGGGGTGGCTCCGCGCTCGGCCATCGGAGTGAGCTCCTCCGTATCGTTGTCGAAAGAGAACCACTCATACTCGAAGCTCGCAGCAGCGCTCTCACCGAGATAGTCGAAATCGAGCCGGTTCGATGAGCTCCTAAACCGCGTGAGCGGGTTGGTCTGAGAGAAGTAATAGCGGGTGATCTTATCTCGTCTCCGGATCACGGTGTCGGCGAGATAAGTTTCGGCCTCGCTGGAAAGGAAGTCCCCGGTGCGAACGATCGCGCGGATGGCGTCGTCCGAGAATCGAGCGACGATCGTGGCGGCCCACAAAGCGTCATCCGTCAGCATTCGATCGAAGGCCGGGTTCGGATATTCCGGCCGCCACCTCGGCGGGTCGAAGAACTCGGCTTCGATGCGGCCGGCCTCCGCGAATGTGGGATAGGGATATTTCACCTTGCGCCACGGACGGTCGATGAGCCCGAAGCTATAGGCGACTCTCAGAGCTTGCTTGAGATCGATTATGTACTCGTTGCCGGCGCGCGGGTCCTGCGGGGCGATGTCTCGAAACATGTCGGAGCCGCTCCCGAGGGTGGAGCCGAAATCGATGAGATAGTGCCGGACGTGACCCTCGACATAGGTGTCGAGCGTATTGATGGATCGTGAATCATCGTGGTTGAGCCATGCGCAGAACACGCGATAGCCCCGCAGCTCCCTGCGATGCTCGTGAGGGAAAATGTCGTTGGCGTCGTCGGCTCTCGTCCCGTAGAACTTGAACGGCCCCAGGGTGTCGCCCGGGATCTGGAGGCTCGCTACCGCACGGACGTTACCGTCGGGAACGCGGGCGGCCTCGCTGAGCATGAACTCCAGATACGCACGATCCATCGGGACTTCCTCGCCGCCCGGTAAGTTCACGACCGCTTTCGGGTCGATGACGAAATGCTCCTCACGCACGTAAATGATGAACGCTTCCGGGACGTTGTAGCCGATCGCATGGAAGAAGTTCTTGGAGATGATATCGGCTCCCGTCGAGAGACTCGGGTGGGCCGCCGGGTCGAACTTCAAGTAATAGATCCGTCCCCGAGCGTCGCGAATGGTGAAGCCCGGTGTAATACCTCCTTGTTTGGCCCGGATCACGCTCAGCGTGCGGCTCGTATCCGGTGGTCCCGTCGTCTCCGGTCCGTTCGCGAGCTGGGTGAGGGTCATTTCGGTCTTTCCGATGCGATTGGTGAACCAGCTCGAGTCGGGCACTTCGCCGAGCGTGTTCACGTTCATCGCTCGCGGGACGGGTCGTTCGAGCTCGGGAGGTGCGAACGTATTCGACAACATGTCATAAGTCGAAGAGAGCTCGACGGCGACGGGAGGCCCGATGCGAAGGCGGTCGCGATCTTCTTGGATCGGGTCATCCAGGTAGAATTTTTGTGCGAGGAGGAGCAGCAGCCACGCGGTTCTCATTCAGTACCTCAAAAGGATGCCGAGCCGCGGATGTAGTAACGGGTCGTTTCTCGACCGAACGCAATCTCCATGCGCAGCACGACATCTCTATAAGTCTTGAAACGGGTACCGAAGCCCCAGTCGGTCTGGAGGGCCGACAGGCCTATATCTCCTCCCCGTGCCGCGACTTTGCCGGCGTCCGCGAAAACGGAGAGCTCCCAAAGCGGGAGCGGCTCCCACCGGTACTCGGCTTGATACAAAAGGACTCTCTCGCCTCGCCATCGAAAGCTGTCGAAACCACGGAGATTGTGGCTTCCGCCGAGCGACTCCTGCATGAAGAAAGGGACTTCGTTCGCGGCGTTCGTGTTGTCGACATGGATGCGCGAACGGAGGGCGAGCACGCGTTGCGGGGAGCCGAGTGGGATGAACCCACGAAGATCGGCTCCAACGCGGTCGAAGCTGTACGCGTCGGACTCGCGGTCGTCGAAGCGTTGATAGGCCAACGCCGCCATGAAGCCGTGGTGCGGATTGGCGGGCTGGTCACGGTAGTCAATGAGGAACTGGGTGCCGGCGCGGAAGTAGTCGGGAGGGCTCGACAGGCCGGGGGCGCTCTCGTCGTCGAAGACTTCTTCCGTCGACGGGAGCCGGCTCGACTTTCCCGAATCGATCCGATTCCATTGCCAGCCACCGTTGACGATCCAGACGACGTGGTCGCTGAACTGATAGCCGGTTCGAAAGTAGAGCCGCTTTTCTTCGTGGAGAAAGTTGGTGCGCTCGTCGAGACTCGAGTCCGGCCCCAGCCCGTAGAAATCGTTCTGAGGCAGGTAGCGATGGCGCAAGGTGACGTAGAGCGGGATGCGGGACGATCCGGGCTCGAGCGACGCGAGCTCATAGACATCGTCGCCTTTCCAGGACCGCGAAGGGATCTTCCGTTCGACATGAGGCAGGAGTCCGAATTGCAGATCGTAGTGTTGATAGCTCCGCAGCGAGTAAAACGCGGCGCCTCCCATGTCGAGCGGTCCCCAGAAGTCCGGCTGCCAATAGCGGAGGCCGACCGCGGCGCCGGAGCCTCTCGCGGGCCACGCCACGCGCGGGTAAAAGCCTTTCAGGTTCCAATCGGCGATCGTAGGGTTCTCGCCCTTGTCGAAGCGAATCATCTGCTCCTCGATCCGGTTCGGCCGCGGTGTGACGGCAGTCCTCTTTTTCTCTTCGCGCATGCGCCGGAGCATTTCGTGACGGCTCCGAACGGGTGACTCCTGTGCGGAAACGCTCGCAGCGGCGAACAGACACGATCCGAGCCAGCACGACCACCTCGCTACCGCGTGACGCCTGAAGGATCGAAGTCTCGAGAGCATTTTGAATGAGGCCGATGAAGCGCTCCACTATAGATCGACGGCGCGTCATACGTCAGCCCGAGTCGAGACGGGAGTGGTGAGCGGGGCGGCGCGTGCTCAGAGTGTCGCGGGCGCGGGGTTGGCGATGACCAGGGACGCGTGACAGACGCGGTTGCGTCCCGCGCGCTTCGCGCGGTAGAGCTCGCGGTCGGCCGCCGCGACGAGAGCGGCCGGCTCTAGGTCGCTCGTGGGCATGGCGTCAGCGACCCCGACACTGATCGTCACGATGTTTCCCGTTGGGCTCGTGCGGTGATCGATCGCGAGCGCCTCGACCCGCGTTCGCAGAGATTCCGCCACGGTAACCGCTCCTTCGAGCGGTGTCACGGGAAGGATGACGGCGAACTCTTCGCCGCCATAGCGGGCGACGTGGTCGCCTTCCCGGCGGAGTCCGGTGAGGAGGGCTTGAGCGACCTCCCGAAGACAGGTGTCACCGGCGCCGTGGCCATAGGTGTCGTTGAAAAGCTTGAAACCGTCGATGTCAATCATCCCGACCGAGAGCGATTCCTTCGCGCGAAGGCAGCGACGCCACTCGCGACGAAGACAGTCATCGAAGCTCCGGCGGTTGCCGATCTCGGTCAGGGTGTCGAGAGACGCGAGTTTGCTGAGTAGGTCGGATTTTCGCTTGAGCGTGAGGTGGGTTTCCATACGAGCCAGCACCACCGGCATCTCGAAAGGCTTGGTGATGTAGTCGACCGCTCCCGCGGATAACCCTTGGATCTGGTCGGAGGCGGCGTTTCGTCCCGTGACGAAGATGACAGGAATGTCCCTGGTCCTCTCATCGGCTTTCCATCGTGTCAACGTCTCGTAGCCGTCCATCTCCGGCATGACCACGTCGAGCAAGAGTAGGTCGGGCGGATTCTCTCGCGCGAGCTCCAACGCTTTGGTGCCGCTCGTCGCGGTGTGGACCTCGTAGCGCGATCCTAGTGTTTCCGACAGCAGTGCGAGATTGATGGGCTCGTCGTCCACCGCGAGGATTCGGGCCGGCTCATGAGTCACGGACGTACCTCCTCGAGCTCGGCTCGCGCTTCCGGCGCGATCTCGGACCGGTGGCTGGCCACAGCGGCGCTCAATCGCGTCATCCCGGCGGCGAGCTTGTCGAGCACCTCGCTACCTAGGGTTTGTCCGCCCCGGAGCTCGTCGAGCGCTCCGGCCGACGCGTCCGAAACTTCGTCGGCGGCGAGATTTGCAGCGACACCTTTGAGATTGTGAAGTCGCCTTTCCGCGAGCTCTTGCTCACCTCGAGCGAGTAGCTCCGCGACCTCTTCGGCGACCCGCTCCTCTTTCGCGACGAGGCTCGCGATGAGTTTCCAAAACAGCTGTTCGTTTCCCGCGGCTCGGCGGACGCCCGCCGCGACGTCCAGCACTCGGCGAAAGGCGCTCCTCTCGACGTTGAGCGTGCGGGCCACCGACTCGAGAAGCACCTCGGGCTCGATCGGTTTCGTCAAATATTCTCGGATAGCCGGCTCCGCTAGCGCTTGTTCTCGAGAGGTTGGATCCGCCGAGAGCACCAGGATGACAGGGCTTTTCTCGCCTCTCGCCGCGATAACGCGAGCCACCTCGAACCCGCTCATGTCGGGCATCTGGATGTCGAGGAGCATGACGTCGAACGCCGTGGATTCGACGAGCTCGAGCGCACGACGCCCGTGCGAAGCGACATTCACCGTCGCTCCAGCTTGGATGAGAACCTCTCGAACGATCTGCTGATTGATGGGGTTGTCTTCGACTACCAAGATGCGAGCTCCGACCAACGAGACGCTATCGAGCTCGTTGCCCGACACGATGCGCTCTTCTTCGCCGCGTCTTATCGTCGCGAGTTTCTGTAGGAGCGCGTTTCGCGTCACGGGAGCGACGAGGCATTGTGCTCCCGGGATCGCGTTCGACCCGGACGTCGCTTCGATGACGCGATGAGCGTCGACCAAGAAGAGCGCTGTCGCGACCGCGTCTCGCCCGGAGCGCTCGACTTCGAGGGCGGACCAGTCGACGACCGTCGAGTCCAGGCTTTGGGTTGAAGATGCCACGCCGGAAACGATGACCACGGTGGCGCCTTCGCTCTCGAGCAGCTCGACCAGCATGTCCCGCGTGGTGGAGTGATCGACTTTCAGGCCGATCCTGGCACCGGCGAGGGACACGCCATGGAGCTTCGGTTGGGCCACGGCATCCGGCATCGCGAAATGGGCAGTGAACTCGAACCGGCTTCCGGCCCCTAGAGCGCTCGTCACTTCGATCTCGCCGCCCATGAGCTCGACCAGCTCCTTGCAGATCGATAACCCGAGGCCGGTGCCGCCGTAGCGTCGGGTGGTCGATTCGTCCGCTTGAGCGAAAGCTCCGAAGAGCCCTCCGAGCGCTTCGGGGTCGATGCCGATGCCGGTATCTCGAACGCTGAATCGAATCCCGACCGTGCGGCCACGATCGGATGCCAGTGCGGCCAGCATGTGAATCTCGCCTTGATGTGTGAACTTGACGGCGTTGCTGATGAGGTTGGCGAGCACTTGGGCCAGCCGTAGCGGGTCGCCGACTAGCGAGCGAGGCACGTCGGGTCGTACTTGGAGTACGACGCTGACGGCTTCAGAGGCTTGCGGCACGAGGCCGGCGACGTTGTCTACCAAGTCGTGCAAGTCGAAAGCTCGTTCTTCCAGACGAACCCCGCGAGCCTCGAGCTTGGAGAAATCCAGAATCTCGTTGATGATGGCGAGCAAGTGCCGAGCTGAGCCTTGGATCTTCGTTGCGTAGTCCTGCTGGGCGGGGTCGAGCTCCGTTCGCCGGATGAGACTGGACATGCCGAGTACGGCGTTGAGTGGCGTCCGAATTTCATGACTCATGCGAGCGAGAAAATCCGATTTGGCGCGGGTGGCCGACTCCGCTTCGTCTCTCGCGCGGGCCAATCCGTCACGAGCGGTACGGGTGGTCTCGATCTGCTCCTTCAGATCGGAGTAGAGCAGGCGGAGCTTTCTGGTCATCCTGTTGAAGCTGTCCGCGAGGGCTCCAATCTCGTCATCGGTCGACACCTCCGCCTCGACAGTAAAGTCTCCCGCGGCCACCTGGCTCGCGGCGACGGATAACGAGACCACCGGTCGCGCGATCTGCTCGGCGACGAATCGCACCCCGAAGGTCAGCAAGATCATCGAGAGGAGGCCCACGCTCAAGATCGTGAGAGTCAGCGCGCGGGCCGGAGCGAAAGCCTCGGCTTGCTCCATCTCCACGATGAGACCCAGCTCGCGCTCGGCGATCCAAGCATAGGCACCGATCACCGGGACATCGATGTAGTTCCGATAACCACCGACGCCGCTATGACCGCTGACGGCCCGGTCAATCCCTTCACTGTGGACCCCGCGGCGATGCTCCGGGCGTCCGAATCGATCCGCGCTGACGAAGTCATTGAACGCGCTGACCAAGTAGCTCTCTGACGACTCACCGAGCTTCGTTCTGGCGGCGAGCATGTGCTCTAGCCGTTCGAGGTTCAAATGACCGGCGAGCACACCGAGGGTTTCTCCCGCATCGGTACGTATCGGCGTCGCGATGGTAACGGTGGGCCGGCTCGTCGTGGGTGAGGCGTACACGTTCTGAATGAACGTCTCCGTTTTGCCTCGGGTGAAGAACAGCGAGTCTACGTAATACTCTCCCAATCGTGCCGGTGAGGTCGATGCGACGACTTCGCCGCCCACTG
>JAJCXL010000334.1 GCA_029263435.1 Acidobacteriota bacterium
GACGACTGACTTCATGGTGATGGGTATGTAGAGCTTGGGCCGAAAGCCGAGGCTGATTCCGTTGAATCCGGCCTCCGCGACCCCGACGACGGTCATGGGAGAGCCGTTGACTCGCATCGCGCGTCCGAGGATGGACGGGTCCCCCCCGAAACGGAATTGCCAGAAGTCGTAGCTCAACACGACGACGGGGTTCTGGTCGCGGGCGGACTCATCCTCCATGGAGAAAACCCGGCCGAGAGCGGACTCGACGCCGAGCACTTCGAAGTAGCTCCCCGACACCATCTCAGCATCGGTGCGCTCGGTCGATTCCTCGATCCCAAGGTTGACCACGGCCCGCCGACGACACAGCATGCCCGTGAACACCTGGTTGCGCTCCCGGTAGTCCCTGAACATCGGGTACGAGATCATGTTTCGTCCGCGATTGCTGCCTGGGTGGCTGCCTTCCGTCTTGATGGCGACGAGCGCCGCCGGATCGTCGATGGGAAGCATCCGGACGAGCACCTGGTCGAACAAGGTGAAGATCGCCGTGTTGGCGCCAATGCCGAGCGCGAGAGACAACACTGCGACCCCGGTCAGAAGTGGCGCGTTCGACAAAGAGCGCACCGCGAAGCGCACGTCTTGGAAGATTGCTGAGAGCACGAAAATCGCCTCCAAAGATATGGTCGTCTGGCTTCGAGGGAAGCCACTTTTCCTTGGACGGTGATCCGGGGCGAAAGGTTTGCGTCGATATTTGGCCCCGCTCGAGATCTTGGGTCAGGCGGGATATCGATCTATAATCGGTCACCGATATATCGGTGGGTGATATTGAAATGAAGAAGACCCCAACTTCGTCGAAGGTAACCCCTCGCGATCTGCTGACTCCAGCGGTGCTGCAGATTCTCCTCTCTCTCACGGCGGGGAGTCGACACGGCTACGGGATCAAGCGCGACGTAGAGGATAGGACCGGCGGAACCTTGAAGCTCGGGCCGGGGACGCTCTACGAGGCCATCCATCGCCTGCTTCAAGCTGGACTCGTCGATCACGCCAAGACGCCGCCGGCGGTGCAGGCCGGAGGTCGCCGGAAGTACTACCGCTTGACGGGCGCCGGCCGCAAAGTACTGCTCGAGGAGCTCGAGCGCCTCGACGAGATCGTGAGCTTTGCGCGACGAAGTGACTTGCTACCGGATAGGGGGCGGCCGTGACGCGTGCCTCTCGCCTCGACGGCTTGTTGCGGTGGCTCGTTCGGCTCTATCCGGCGGAGATTCGCGACGCGCACGGCGAGGAAATGTTGGATTTCGTGCGCCAGGAAAAACGAAACCGGCGGTCGCGCTCGGCTGGTTGGTGGGCCCTCTATCTCAGCTGCTGCTTCGACATCGTTCGAGGGGCGGCCCGGTCGCGGTGGCGCCGGAAGTGGACGACCTCGTCGCCCCGCGCGCTCGTGAAACACCGCCGCGATCTCCGCGGGCTGTTCGCGGACGCGCTTCGCGAGCTGTGGGTGTCGCTGCGTTCGGTGGGGCAGGCACCGCTTGCGGCCGCCGCCATCGTGATGACCCTTGCCATCGCGATCGGTATGAATACGGCCATCTTCAGTGTCGTGCACGGCGTCTTGCTCGAGCCCTTTCCTTATGCCGCTCCCGAGCAACTCGTCTATGTCGGAGCCCGTTGGACGGAAGATGACGTCGAGCATGCGCTCCATACCGGCCACGACTTCACGTTGTTCAAGGAGTCGCTCCGGAGCTTTGAGGACGTGGCTGCGCTCACGACCATCCGGCAGAACTTGACCGGAAGGGATTTCCCATCCCAAGTGGAGGTCGGATGGGCGTCTCGAAACTTTTTCCGGCTCCTGGGTGTCGAAACACGCCTCGGACCCGGTTTCACGGAAGATGCGCCGCCGGGAACGCTCGTGTTGAGCGACCATCTTTTTCAGGAGATGTTCGGCGGTGACGAAGCGGTTGTCGGGAGCACGCTCGATCTCGACGGTCGGACCTATACGGTCGCCGGCATCTTGCCCCACGACTTCGAGCTTCACTTCCCATCCCTCCCGCCACGCGTCGATCTGTGGAAGGTCCCGGACGATTGGTGGCAAAACGGCGATTTCTGGAATGAGACCGGCACGAGCTTCGCGCTCCTGCGTGTGATCGGGCGGCTAGGACCCTCCGCAACGCTCGCGGATGCGCGCCACGAACTGTCGGCGCTCGCGAGAGTGATGCGTGAGAGTAGCGTCGAGCATGCCCGAATCGGGTTGGAGCTCTCCGCGGACAGCCTTCACGGTAGCGTGGTCGGTGGAGTCCGTCCGGTCTTGTGGCTCTTACTGGGCGCTGCCGGTGTGGTGCTGGTGGTCGCCTGCGCCAACGTGACGAATCTCCTTCTCGTGCGCGTGCACCGTCGAGAGAAAGAGCTTACCGTTCGGCGAGCGCTCGGGGCCAGCCGCGCGTCCATCGTGCGCTTGTTGCTATTGGATAGTGCGATCTACGCGACCGCGGGTGGCGCTGTCGGGATTGGAATCGGTTATGGCGGGATTCGTCTCTTGGGGCTCCTACGTCCCGACGCACTTCCCCGATGGGAGAACGTCGCGCTCGATGGCACGGTGCTCGGTTTCGCAGTCGTCCTCGCGGTCGCGGCGACGTTTGCCGCGGGGCTCTTGCCGGCCTGGAAGCTCGCCGGAGCGTCGTTCAGCGTGCGCGCTATCGACGCGCCCCGACGGCACGCCATCAACGGGATGATCGTCGTCGCCCAGATCGGAGCCTCGATGGTTCCACTGATCGGGGCTTCGCTGCTGGCTACGAGTCTCTCGCATCTGTCCCGCGTGGCGCCAGGTTTTGATCCCGACGAGTTGATGACTTTTTCGGTGTCGCTACCGGGAACGTCCTACGAGAGGCCGAACGGCACGGACCAGTTCTTGACCCGGCTCACGGATCGCCTGAAGAGCGTCCCTGGGCTCGATGCTGCGTCGATCGTGTGGCCGCTGCCCCTTGGCCAGGCTCGCTGGCTTGGCCAGTACACCGCTGGTGACGTCTCTCAGGACGCGAGAGCCTATGCGCAGTACAGTCTGGTGTCACCG
>JAJCXL010000335.1 GCA_029263435.1 Acidobacteriota bacterium
CAACGCTTTCGCCGCCGAAGCCGCGGAGAGCGTGCTCGGGTCATCGACGTAGTGCTCCGTGATCAAGACCACCGCCGTCTTGTAGAGGTCATCGAGCATCTTGACTTGCTCGCGAGTACGGTTCACGGCAGCGTCTTGGAGCGTCGCCGACTCCGACGCCGTCGTCAACGAAACAACCGTCATCAAGAGGCTGGCACCCGCAATGACAAGAACGATCTTTCTTAGTTTTCCCATTGCCACCTTCTCCTGTTTACAGGAAAACATCAAACCTTAATCGTTCGCCCCGTGTCAATGAGTGCACGGGCGAGCGATGGATCGACAGCGCTCGATCAGCGCTCTCGAAACGATGGAGAGGCGGCTATCTTACTTCCGATAGGACTTCACCGGGGGTAGCGCTGCGCCGGTCAAACCGGTCGGAGCCTCCTCGCCGACGACCGGCATCCGAAGGGTTCCGATCCCATCGATGGTCGCGACGACTTCCTCGCCCGGCTGCAGGAACCGCTGCTCTCCACGCACCGCGGTACCGGCGCCGGTGCCGCCGGACGTGCCGTTATTGATGACGTCCCCGGGAAAGAGCGTAATGATCGACGAGCCGTACTCGACCAGCTCCCACAAATTGTGAATCATGTCGCCTGCCGTTGCCTCTTGCATCGTAGTGTCGCCGACGCTCAGCGTTTGGCGAAGCTTCTCCATCGGATCCCCGTAGAACTCTTTGGGAACGATCCAAGGTCCTTGCGGCGCGAACGTATCGTGGCCTTTGCCTACGAACCAGTCCGAGCGCAACGGATTGCCGCCAGGAGGACGTCCGCCACGATCGGAGATATCGAGGGTGACCGTGTAGCCGAACACATAGTTGGGCGCATCTTTCGCGGAGACGTATTTCGCCGTCCGGCCGATGACCGTTCCGAGCTCGACTTCCCAGTCGGTCCGATCCCGGCCGTGCGGGATCACGATCGGATCGCCGTTTCCAACGACCGCGCCACGACTCGGTTTCAAGAACAGATAGGGCACCCCACGATTTTCTCGCCGCTGTCGCCTCGCCTCGGCACGCTCCTCGTCAGTACCGGTCTCGTTCACATGGCTGTAGAAATTGACGGCCGCGTTGAGGATCTTTCCTGGATAGAGAATGGGCGGAAGGGTCCGAATCTCGGAGACCGCGTGGACGTAGTCCGGCCTGTTCGCGTCGAGTGACCCCGAGCCGACCAGATCGTTGACGATCTCGTAAAGCCGGCGTTTCAAGCCGTACTCGTAGCGCTCGATGAGCTCTATCATGTCCGCCGGCGGAGGAACTTTCGGATAGCGCGGATCTTTCTGGAGTGCCAAGTTCGCCCGATCGAGCTCGACGACGAGGCTGTCCCGCAACACGATTCCGACCCGAGGCGTGCCGTCGATCTCGAAGGTACCGACTTTGAACGGCTCGGCGATCGACATGCCGGACTCCCCTTGCGTGAAGCCGGAGCCGGTGAGTACCAGAGCCAAGAGTGTCGTTAGAAACGTCATTCGCATGTTATCTCCTTGATGGCGACGAGCGTGCCCATCGAGCGACGCGCGATCCGTCGGCTCGGTTTGTACTTCTCGCCGTCCGGGCTGTCAAGTCAACTGGCGGTCTCTTCAGCTTCCAGGAGGCACGATCCCGTCAATCTCCGCCAAGTCGCTATCGGACAACTTCCAAGAGGAAGCCTTCGCGTTGGCGCGAAGCTGCTCCGCCGACATCGCGCCCGCGATCACGGAGGCGACGGTGGGGCGATGCAAGAGCCAGGCGAAGGCGAGCTCTAAGACCGTGTGGCCCCGAGACTCGGCGAAGGCTATCAAAGACTCGACGACCTGAAGCGAGGCATCGTTCAGTCGCGGGGCCAAAGATGGCATCTTCGTCAATCGGCCTTCCGGCGGAGGCTGGCCCAGCCGGTACTTGCCGGTGAGAAGTCCACTCGCGAGAGGAAAGTAGGGAACGAAAGCGATGTCCGCGCGCTCGCACTCCGGCAAGACTTCACGCTCGGCTTCTCGTTGGAACAAGCTGTACTCGTTTTGCACGCTGACGAAGCGTGCGTGCCCGCTGGAAGCCCGCGCGGCGGCAGCGAGCTCTTCCGCAGAAAAATTCGAGCATCCGATCTGCAAGACCTTGCCGTCATTCACCATCTCGTCAAGGGCTTCGAGAGTATCGCCGATGGGAACGCTCTCGTCAGGCTTGTGGAGCTGATAGAGGTCGATATAGTCCGTCCCGAGCCGACGAAGACTATCCTCGAGTGCTCGGCGCGCGTAGTCGGGATGGGCACCGCGGCGCTCGTCATCGAGTTCCCAGCCGAACTTCGTCGCGACGATGACGTCCTTGCGCCGCTCGCCCAAGACTCGGCCGAGAAACACCTCGCTGTCGGTCCCACCATAACTATCCGCGGTGTCGAAGAAGTTGATCCCGGCATCCAATGCCGCGTGGACGACCTTCTTCGTGCCCGGCTCGTCGAGCCTCCGGCCAAAATTGTTACAGCCCAAACCGATGGCCGAAACCTCTAGTGAACCG